>JBFWTF010000023.1:0-18798 GCA_050247995.1 Methyloceanibacter sp.
CTCGACCTCGTGTCCGTTCTGAAAACGAGAGATTGATGGTGCGTATAAGCCCAGGCCGCATCGTGATCGCCCTCGTCATCGCCGCCGGCGCCGGCGCCGCGATCTGGTCGTTCATTCCGGGGCCGGTTTCGGTCGAGACGGCCAAGGTTACGCGGGGGCCGTTCGTGGCCACCATCGAGGAGGACGGCAAGACAAGGGTGCGCGAGCGCTACATCGTTTCCGCGCCGCTCGCCGGCCGCTCGACCCGGGTTGAGCTCAGCTCCGGCGATCGCATCGCCGCCGGCGACGAGATCGTCACCATCCTGCCGTCGCTCGCGCCTTTCCTCGATCCGCGCAGCCGCCGCGAGGCTGAGGAGCGGCTCGGCGCGGCGGAGGCGGCGCGCGAGCGAACCAAGGCCACCGTCGAACGCGCGACGGCGCAGTTCGATCAGGCCAAGCGCGACCTCGAGCGAACCCGCACATTGGTGGAGCGGGGCGTCTCGACGATGCAGTCGCTGGAGCGGGACGAACTCGCCTTCCATGTTGCCGACCGCGAGCTTCGCGCCGCCGAGTTCCAGGATCATGCCGCCCTGCACACGGTCGAGCAGACCAAGGCCTTGCTCGCCTATTACGACCACGATGCCGCTGCGCCGGCTGAGGCCTGGAAGGTCACCGCCCCCGTCTCCGGCGTCGTCATCCGCGTGCTGCAAGAGAGCGAGACCACGGTGGACCCGGGCACGGAGCTGGTCGAGATCGGCGATTGCTGCAATCTCGAAGTCGTCGTCGACGTGCTCAGCACCGACGCCGTCGAGATCAAGCCGGGCGACAAGGTCCTCATCGAGCATTGGGGCGGGCCGAAGCCCCTGCAAGCGCGGGTGCGCAAGGTCGAGCCCGGAGCCTTCACCAAGATCTCGACGCTTGGCGTCGAGGAACAGCGCGTCAATGTCATCGTCGATATCGTTTCGCCGCGCGAGGAGTGGTCCTCGCTCGGCGACGGCTACCGCGTCGAGGCGCGTATCGCCGTGTTCAGCGCCGATGACGCGCTCATCATGCCGGCCGGCGCCCTGTTCCGCCGCGGGGAGACCTGGAGCACCTATATCGTGCGCGACGGAAGGGCCGAGCGCCGCGACGTCGCGCTTCTGCGCCGTTCCGGGGGACTTGCGGCGCTGACCTCGGGCGTCGAGCCCGGCGAGGAGGTCATCGTCTATCCGAGCGACAGCGTCGGGCCCGGGGTCCGCGTCAATCCGCGCTGAGGGCCGCTTGCCCTTGACTCCACGCCTCCCGGGTAGGATATAAGGACTTCTTTATATCTTTATCGGAACGGAAGGCACGGCCGGCATGAACTACCACGTCAAGGATATCGGGCTCGCCGATTGGGGCCGCAAGGAAATCGCCATCGCCGAGACGGAGATGCCGGGGCTGATGGCGGTCAGGGACGAATACGCGGCGAAGCAGCCGCTGAAAGGCGCGCGCATCGCCGGCTCCCTGCACATGACGATCCAGACCGCGGTCCTGATCGAGACCCTTGCCGCGCTCGGCGCCGACATCCGCTGGGCCTCGTGCAATATCTACTCCACGCAAGACCACGCCGCCGCCGCCATCGCCGCCACGGGCATTCCCGTCTTCGCCTTCAAGGGCGAGACCCTGGAGGAGTACTGGGAGTTCACCCACCGCATCTTCGAATGGGGCGACGGCGGCACGCCCAACATGATCCTCGACGACGGCGGCGACGCCACGCTCCTCATCCATCTCGGGTCACGCGCGGAAGCGGGCGACACCGCCTTTCTCGACAAGCCGACCAATGAAGAGGAGGAAGTCGTCTACGCCGCGATCAAGAAGCGGTTGAAGGAGCGGCCGGGCTGGTACACCAAGATCGCCAAGAACATCCGCGGCGTGACCGAGGAGACGACGACCGGCGTGCACCGTCTCTACGAGATGCAGAAGAAGGGCACGCTGCTCTTCCCCGCCATCAACGTCAACGACAGCGTCACCAAGTCGAAATTCGACAACCTCTACGGCTGCCGCGAGAGCCTGGTTGACGGCATCAGGCGCGGCACCGACGTGATGATGGCGGGCAAGGTGGCGATGATCGCGGGCTTCGGCGACGTCGGCAAGGGCTCGGCCGCGAGCCTGCGCAACGCCGGCTGCCGCGTTCTCGTGGCGGAGATCGACCCGATCTGCGCGCTGCAAGCCTCGATGGAGGGCTACGAGGTCACCACGATGGACGATGCCGCGCCCCGCGCCGACATCTTCGTCACCGCCACCGGCAACAAGGACGTCATCACCATCGACCATATGCGGCGGATGAAGGACCGCGCCATCGTCTGCAATATCGGGCATTTCGATTCCGAGATTCAGGTCGGGGCCTTGCGCAACTTCAAATGGCACAACGTCAAGCCGCAGGTCGACGAGATCGAGTTCCCGGACGGAAAGCGCATCATCCTCTTGTCGGAAGGAAGGCTCGTCAATCTCGGCAACGCCATGGGCCATCCGAGCTTCGTGATGAGCGCCTCCTTCACCAACCAGACGCTGGCGCAGGTCGAGCTGTGGACCAACCCGGACCAGTACGGCAAGCAGGTCTATACCCTGCCGAAGCTGCTCGACGAGAAGGTGGCGCGGCTCCATCTCGGCAAGGTCGGCGCCAAGCTCACCACGCTCAAGCAGGACCAGGCCGACTATATCGGCGTGCCGGTCGAGGGACCCTACAAGCCCGACGCTTACCGCTACTGAGCCGATCCCGCGAGGCCGCGACGAGGGCGAGGAGTGCGGCGGCGGCCTCGCCCGTTTCTGCCTGTGGGCAACGCGCGGCGATGAAGCTAAGCTAGTCGCGTGATTCGCCTTGGGGGCTCGCGGGGCCGATCGGCCCGCGTTCAGTCTGTGGCCGCGTGAAGCGAGGCGGCGCCATGGGCGGGGGCGTGGGGACGAGGGGGCCATGCGGACCAGCAGCGGCAGGGCTGTTCCTTTATCGGAGTGGCCAAGGACGCTCGCCCGCGCCGTTGCGCTTTCGCTTCCCGCCTGTCTGATTTCGCTCGAAACCGCACACGCGGCGGCCGATCCCACCGCGCTCGACGCCCGCACCCTGCTCACGCTCGGCATCAATCTCGGCATCATCGCCTTCGCCGTCGGCACGGCAATCGCCTGCCTTCGCGCCACCGAGCGGGCGCGGAAGGCCGAGGCTGCCTCCCTTCGCGAGGCCGAGCGCTACCGCGCCAGCGAAGGCATGCTCGATACGCTGCTTTCGGCCGAGCCGCAGGCGCTTCTGGCCGTGTCGGAAGCGGGCGAGGCCGAGCTTCTGATCGCCACCCTGCCCCCCTCGCTCGGCGTTCCGAGCGACACCGCCGAGCTGCTCAATTTCGCCGCCTGGCTCGACGCCGGCTCGGCCAAGTCCCTCGACGACGCCATCGACGGGCTGGTCGAGCGCGGCGAGAAGTTCAACCTCACCTTGAAGACCGCCCGCGACCGTCACGTCGAGGCCGATGGCCGCACCGCCGGCCGCACCATCGTCCTCAAGATGCGCGAGCTCGCCGGCGAGCGGCTCGACTTCGCCGAGCTCGCGGCGCGCCACCGTCAGCTCGAGGAGCAGGTCACTTCCTTGCGCGGACTGCTCGACGAGGCGAAGAAGCCCGCGCGGCCCGCTTCCGAACCGAAGCCCAATCTCGAGGCGCGCTTCCGCAGCTTCGACCGGCTCGCCACCGCGTTTGCCGTGTTCGACCGGACGCAGCGGCTCACGCATTTCAACCAGGCCTATATCGAGCTGTGGCAACTCGACCCGGATTGGCTTGGCAGCCGTCCGCGCGACGGCGAGATCCTCGACCGCCTGCGCCAGGCGCGGCGGCTGCCGGAAAAGGCCGATTACCGCGCCTGGAAGCAGGACTGGCTCGCGGCCTACGGCAAGGGCGCTCAAGCCGAAGATCTGTGGCATCTGCCCGACGGCCGCACCCTCCATGTCGTCGCCGACAGCGAGGCCGATTCCGGCGTGACCTATCTCTACGAGAACGTGACCGAGCGGCTCGCGCTCGAAAGCCGCTACAACGCCCTGATCGAGGTGCAGCGCGAGACGCTCGACACGCTGCGCGAGGGCGTCGCCGTGTTCGCCCCGAACGGGTCTCTGCGGCTTTACAATCAAGCCTTCGCCGCGCTGTGGCGTCTCAGCCCGCGCAAGCTCGACGGCGAGCCCCATATCGACGAGATCATCGCCTCGTGCCGGCCGCTCTATGACGAACCGGAAGAATGGGAGCGGATCAAGAACGCGGTGACGGCGATCGTCGCCGCGCGCGTGCCTTACGAGAAGGAATTCGACCGGACCGACGGCAGCGTGCTCGCTTGCGCCGTGCTGCCGCTTCCCGACGGCGGCACGCTCCTCACCTCGGTCGATGTCTCCGACGCGCGCCACGCCGAGCGCGCCTTGACAGAACGCGCCGAGGCCCTCGAAGCGGCCGACCGCCTCAAGACCGCCTTCATCAGCCATGTGTCGTACGAGCTCCGCACGCCCCTGACCAATATCATCGGCTTCAGCGATCTGCTGGAAAGCCCGGCCATCGGTCCCCTGACCGAAAGGCAGCGCGACTATCTCGGCGATATCCGCCTTTCGGGGCGCACACTGCTTGCCATCATCGACGACATTCTCGATCTCGCCACCATCGACGCCGGCACGCTCGAACTCAAGCTCGCCCCGGTGAAAGTCGGCCAGGTGATCGAGCAGGCAGTCCAGGGCCTTGAGGAGCGGATCAAGCAGAACGATCTTAACCTTGACATCGCCATCGCGCCGGGCATCGATGAATTCGTCGCCGACGGGAAGCGCGTGACCCAGATGCTGTACAATCTCCTGTCGAATGCCATCGGCTTCTCAGACGTCGGCGGAACGATTGCGCTCCGTTGCGAAAGGCGCGGCCCCATGCTCGCTTTCACCGTCGCCGATCAGGGCGTCGGCATCCCCGAAGATTATCAGCAGGCGGTGTTCGACCGCTTCGAGAGCCGCTCGCACGGCTCGCGCCATCGCGGCGCGGGGCTCGGGCTTTCCGTCGTCAAGAGCCTGGCCGAGCTGCATGGCGGCACGGTCGCGCTCGACTCAAGTCCCGGACAGGGCACGCGCGTGACGCTGCTCCTGCCTTGCACGCGGAAGCCGGCTGACGAGAGCTCGGACCGCGACGCGCATTACCGGGCCAGCCGCGCCGGATGACCACGCATTGGCGTCTCGACGAGGCTGACGTCGCGCGGCTCGGCGTCGTCGCGGGCCGGCTCGCGCTCTTGCTCAGATCCGGCGATGTCGTGGCGCTGTCGGGGCCGCTCGGTGCGGGCAAGACGACCTTCGCCCGCGCGCTGATCGCCGGGCTCGGCGGCGGGACGGAAGTGCCGAGCCCGACCTTCGCGCTGATGCAGCGTTACGAACTGCCCCACCTGACGCTCAGCCATTTCGATTTCTACCGGCTCGCGCCCCACGAGCTCGACGAGCTCGGCCTCGACGACGCACTGAGCGAGGGCGCGGTCCTTATCGAGTGGCCCGAGCGCGCCGCGGCCTGGCTGCCGGAGGACCGGCTCGATATCGCCATCGCGGAAACGGCGCGGCCGGATGCGCGCCGCATCGTGATGACGGGACACGGACGCTGGGGGGAAAGGCTCGAGCGCCTCAAGGCGCTGTCGGATTTTCTCGACCGCACGCCTTATGCCGAGACCGAGGCGCGCTACCTGCTTGGCGACGCCTCGACGCGTTCCTATGCGCGCCTGCCGTTGCCGGCGCGCCCCGCCATCCTGATGAACGCCCCGCGCCAGCCGGATGGGCCGCCCATCCGCGGCGGCAAGCCTTACAGCGCGTATGTGCACCTCGCCGAGGACGTCACGCCGTTCGTGGCGATCGCGGGGGCGCTCAAGGCGGCCGGGCTGTCGGTGCCCGAAATCTACGATTTCGATCTCGGCCGGGGTTTCATCGTGCTCGAGGATCTCGGCGCGGGAGTTTATGGCGGCGAGGTCCGCCGCGGCAGGCCTCTCGCCGAATTGTGGGGCCCCGCCGTCGATGTGCTCGTGGCGCTCGCCGGCAGCGAGCCTCCGGCCCACCTTCCCGTCGCGGGCCACGCGCCCTACACCCTCCCGCGCTTCGACGCCGAGGCCATGCTGATCGAGGCCTCGCTTCTCATCGACTGGTTCTGGCCGGCGCTCCACGGAAAGCCGGCGCCGGCCGAGGCGGTCCAGGAGTTCGAGGCCTTGTGGCGTCCCCTTCTGGCGGAGGCGGCGGAGGTCGATTCCGGCTGGGTGATGCGGGACTACCACTCGCCCAATCTGATGTGGCTGCCCGAGCGGGAGGGCGTCAAACGGGTCGGGATTCTCGACTTTCAGGACGCCCTCAGGGGCCCTTTGGCCTACGACCTCGTCTCCCTGCTCCAGGACGCCCGGCTCGACGTGCCGGAACCGCTTGAACGGGAGCTTCTCGCTCGCTACTGTTCCGCCCGGGGTGCAGGGAGCAAGCCGTTTTCGCGCGATTCTTTCGTCTCGCTCTACGCTCTTCTCGGCGCCCAACGCAATTCTAAGATCCTCGGCATCTTTGCGCGATTGGCGAAACGTGACGGCAAGCGCGGTTATCTCGCTCACATCCCGCGGGTCGCGCGTTATCTCGAGCGCGACCTGGCGCATCCGTCTTTGGCAGAGCTCCGACGCTTCTACGAGAGCGCGTTTCCGCGCGCCGACGACCTGCCGCCTCTCGTCGTGTGAGGGAGGCGCGCCATGACCCGCGCCGCGACCGCCATGGTGCTCGCGGCGGGGTTCGGCGAACGCATGCGCCCCTTGACCTTGCGCGTGCCGAAGCCGCTCGTGCCGCTCGCGGGCAAGCCTCTCATCGATCACGTGCTGGGACGTCTCGCCGCCGCGGGCGTCGATAAGGCGGTGGTCAACGTCCATTATCTTCCCGAACAGCTCGAAGCGCATCTTGCCGCCAGAAGCAAGCTTCCGCCCAAGACGGTCGTGTCGGACGAGCGCGCTGCCCTGCTCGACACCGGCGGCGGCACCAAGAAGGCCTTGCACCTCCTCGGGTCCGGTCCCTTCTTCATCCATAACGCCGATTCGGTTTGGAGCGAGGGCGCTTCGCCCGCGCTGTCGCGCATGTTGAAGAAGTGGAATCCTGAGACGATGGACTGCCTCCTCCTGCTGGCTCCATCCGCGACCAGCATCGGCTATGCCGCACGCGGCGACTTCGCCATGAGCCCCGATGGACGGCTCGCCCGCAGGGGAACGAACGAGATCGTGCCGTTTGCCTTTGCCGGCGTGTCGCTCTGCGATGAGAGACTGTTCGAGGGCGCGCCGGACGGGAGCTTTTCGCTGAACCTTCTGTGGGACCGGTCGCTTGCCCAGGGCAGGCTCTACGGCATCCGGCTCGACGGGCGCTGGATGCATGTCGGGACGCCGCAAGCCTTGGCCGAGGCCGAAGCCGCATTCGAGCGCGAAGGTGCCTGAGACCTCACCAAAGCCCCCGCGCCTCTACACCATCCCGCCTTCGGCGCCGTTCCTGACAACGCTCGCCAAGGCCATTCTTGCAGGCGACCTGCCCCTGCCTGGCGGCGCCAAGCCCGATCCGCTCACCCTCCCCCTCACCACGATCTATCTCCCGACCAGGCGCGCGGGCCGCGGCTTACGCGAGGCGTTCCTCGCCGAGGCCAAGGGCGAGGCGATGCTGCTGCCGCGCATCAGGGCGCTCGGCGACCCCGACGAGGATGCCGCCATCATCTTCGGCGCCGCCGATGCGGGGACGAGCGACGGCGCCATCGCCACGCCCGCCATCGGCGAGCTGCGGCGGCGGCTTGCTCTGATGCGGCTCGTCGTCGCCTTCGCCGAAGGCATGCGGCGGGACGCGCTTGCCGAGCGCGGCGAAGGCCCTCCCACCTTCACGGCGACGCCGGCGCAAGCCTCCTCCCTCGCCGCAGACCTCGCCCGCCTCATGGATTTCGTCGAGAGCGAGGAGATCGCACTGTCGGAGCTCAAGCATGCCGTGCCGGAGGAATATGCCGCGCATTGGCAGCTCACCGCCGAGTTCCTCGAGATCCTGACCGTGCAATGGCCGCGCTTCCTCGCCGATAACGGCCTCGTCTCGCCGGTGGCACGCCGCACGCTTCTGATGGCGCGCGAGACCGAACGCCTGGCCGAAGGCTCGGCCTATCCCGTGATCGCCGCAGGCTCGACCGGCACGGTGCCCGCCACCGCGCGGCTGCTGAAGGCGATCGCCGCTCTGCCGAACGGGGCGGTGGTTCTGCCGGGTCTCGACAAGCGGCTCGACGCGGAGACGTGGAACCGGCTCGGCGATGCGCCCGAACATCCGCAACACGGCATGGCGGAACTCTTGCGCGAACTGGGCGCGACCCGCGACGACGTGGCTTACGTGAAAGGGGCCGATCCCGGCGCCGCCGAAAGCGCGCGGCTCCATCTCGTGAGCGAGGCGCTGCGCCCGGCGGGTACCACCGATCGCTGGGAGCAGTTTCTCGGCGGCAGCGCGCTTGCCGAAGACGACAGGGCGAGCCTCGCCGGTGCGGTCACCGGCTTCAACCTCATCGAGGCGCCGAACGCCCATGACGAGGCCGAGGCGATCGCGCTCGTCTTGCGCCACGCGGTCGAGACGAAAGGCAAAACCGCGGCGCTCGTAACGCCAGACCGCACGCTCGCACGGCGCGTCGCGGCGCGGCTCAAGCGCTACACGCTCGCGGTTGACGATTCGGCGGGCGTGCCGGTCGCCCACACGGTGCCGGGCGCCTTTCTCGATCTCGTCGCGGGTGCGGCTCAAGCGAACTTCGCGCCGCCCGAACTCATGGCTCTCCTCAAGCACCCGCTCGCCTTGCTCGGCCGGTCGCAAGGGGAGGCGCGCGCGGCGGCGCGGGCGCTCGAACGCGGGGCCTTCCGCGATGTCTATGTCGGAGAGGGACTGGACGGCGCGCGCGCCGCGCTTCTTGCCCGAGTGGGCCGGCACAGGGCCTGCCGCCTCGACGACAAAGAGCACGAGGCGGCGCTGAGGCTCGTCACCGACCTCAAGGCCGCGTTCGCGCCGCTGACCTCGCTCGGCGCGGGGCGCATCTCGGCGTCGCGTTTCGCCCAGGCCCATGCCGAAGCGGCGGAGGCCTTGGCCCGCGATGCCGCCGGGTCGTCGTCGGCCCTGTGGCAGGGCGATGCCGGCGAGGCGCTGTCGGTGCTGCTGGCCGAGCTGATGGCGGAGGGCGAGGCCATCCCGCTCGAACGGGGCGACTATCCCGACTTCTACCGGAGCCTCGTCGCCGACAAAGCGGTGCGGCCGCAGCTCGGTCTTCACCCGCGCCTTTTCATCTGGGGCCCGCTCGAAGCGCGGCTGCAACAGCCCGACATCGTCATCCTCGGCAGCCTCAATGAAGGGGTCTGGCCGCGGCCCGAGGAAGCCGGACCCTGGCTCAACCGGCCGATGCGCGCGAGCCTGAAGCTGCCGGCGCCCGAGCGCCGCATCGGTCTTTCCGCGCACGATTTCGCCCAGGCTCTCGGCGCCAATGAGGTCTATCTCACCCGCGCGGAGAAGGTCGATGGCGTCCCGACCGTGCCCTCGCGCTGGCTCCAGCGGCTCCTTGCCCTGGCCAAAGCCGCCGGCATCGGCGACAAGCTCGCGCCCAGCGCGTCGTGGGTCGCGTGGGCCCGCGAACGCGACGACATGGGGGACATCGATCCGGTTCAGCCGCCCGAGCCAAGGCCGCCGGTTGACGCGCGCCCGCGCGAATTGAGCGTGACCCGCATCGAGCGCTGGATCGCCAACCCTTACGAGATTTTCGCCAAGGAGATCTTGAAGCTCGAGCCGATGGACGAACTCGGCGCGGAGCCCGACGCCGCCTTGCGCGGCCAGATCGTGCATCGCGCCTTGCACGAATTCTCCCGCAGATACAGCGACGAGCTTCCCCACGATATCGAGGCGGCGCTGGTCGCCATCGCCGACAATCATTTCACCGCTCTTGCCGGATCGCCCGTGGTGAAGGCGTTCTGGCGACCCGCCTTTCGCCGTTTCGCGCGCTGGTTCGCGGCGACCGAGCGCGAACGGCGCGAGGGCGTGGTACGCATGATGACCGAGGCGCGGGGCCTCATCGGCCTCGACAACGACTTTCGCCTCACGGCGCGCGCCGACCGCATCGACATCGAAGAGAGCGGCTCGGTCGCGATCTACGATTACAAGACCGGCAAGGTGCCATCGCAAAATCACGTCAATGAGCTGTTCGCGCCGCAGCTTCCGCTCGAAGCCCTGATCGCGGCCGAAGGCGGCTTCGGCGATCTCGGCAGACGCACGGTGAGCGCTCTCCGCTACATTCACGTGCTGGGAAGGGGCGAAGGCGGCGACGAGAGCGAGGCGGGGAAGAAGGACCCGGAAGCGCTCGCGCGCGAGGCGGGCGAAAAGCTGACGGCCCTCATCGCCCGCTACGCCAACCCCGACATGGCCTACGAGGTCAAGCGGCGGCCGGGGGCCGCCTTCAGGCGCGCCTACGAGTACGATCCTTACGAGCACCTCGCCCGCATCAAGGAATGGCTGACGCAAGAGGCCGAGGAGGATTTCCGGTGAGCGGCAGCGTCACCCTTCCGCCCGAGGCCGACGCCAACCAGGCGCGCGCGTCGGATCCGGCCGCGTCGGCCTGGGTGTCGGCAAGCGCGGGCACCGGCAAGACCGCGGTCCTCGTCAGGCGCGTGCTGAGGCTCCTGCTTCAAGGCTCGGCGCCCGAAGCGATCCTGTGCTTGACCTACACCAAGACGGCCGCTGCCGAGATGCAGAACCGTTTGTTGGACGCGCTTGCCGCCTGGGCGACCGACGAGAGCGCCGTGCTCGCCGAGAAACTCACGGACCTCACGCGCATGGCGCCCGGCGATGAGGTGTTGCGCCGGGCGCGGCGGCTCTTCGCGCGCGCCCTCGAAGCCAAGGGCGGGCTCAAGATCCACACCATCCACGGCTTCTGCGAGCGGCTGTTGCAGCGCTTCCCGCTCGAAGCGGGCGTCACGCCGCATTTCTCGGTGCTCGACGAGCACGAGCAGGCAGCCTTGCGCCGCGCCGCCTTCGACGCCACGCTCGCTCAAGCCGCCGATGACGGCGACGGCCCGCTCGGCAGGGCGCTCGCGACGGTGATGGCGTTCACGACCGGCGACTATATTCGCCGCGTGATCGATACCGTGATCGGCAAGCGCGCCGAGCTCGACCGGATGATCGAAATTCATGGCGGCGGCAGCGAGTGGGCCGAGGCGGAATCCCGCGCGCTCAGGCGCCTCTTCCAGGTCGGCGAGGAGACCGAGGAGGCGCTTCTTGCCGCGCTCGCCGATACGCTCGACGACGATGCGATCGATGCGGCGCTCGCGGCGCTCGCCGCTTTCGGTCCCACGGCGGACACGGACAGGGGGGCCGAGGCCAATCTCCGCATGGCCAGGGGAAACACCGGCGAAAGGCGCATTGCCGCGCTCACGAAGCTATTCCTCATCGAAAAGGGGACGCCGCGAACCCGGATCTTCAACGCGGCCTTCGCCAGGGCCGAGCCCGCGCTTGTCGCTCACCTCACGGAGGCGCAAGGCCGCTTCGCCGCGCTGAAGGATGCGCTGCTTCATCTTCACATGGCGGAAGCGAGCGCCTCGGTGCTGGCGCTCGCCGACGCCGTCCGAACCGCCTACGAAGAGCGGAAGCGCATGAAGGTCGCGCTCGACTACGACGACCTGATCGGCAAGACCCAGAGCCTCCTGTCGCGCGCCGAGGCGGCGCCCTGGGTGCTCTACAAGATCGACGGCGGGATCGAGCACATCCTCGTCGATGAGGCGCAGGATACGAACCCGGCGCAATGGAGCATCATCGAGAGCCTGGCCGAGGAATTCTTCGCCGGCGCCGGGCGCAGCGACAAGCTGCGAACATTGTTCGCGGTCGGCGACGAGAAGCAGTCGATCTACAGCTTTCAGGGCGCGAACCCGGTGCGGTTCGGCGAGGTCGGGCGCAAGTTCCGGGCGGCGTTGACGGCGCTTTCCCTGCCTTGGTACGACGTGCCGCTCAACCTCTCGTTCCGCTCGACCGGGCCGATCCTCGAGGCCGTCGATCGCGTCTTCGCCAAGGCGCCCGCCACGAACGGGCTCGTCTTTGTCCCCGGCGCCACGATCACGCACGATGCGTTTCGCAAAGGCGACGCGGGGCTGGTCGAGCTCTGGGCGCCCGAGGTCGAGAAGGAAACCACGAGCGCCGATGCGTTCGCGCCGTGGGAGGACGAGCAGGCTGGCGCCCGCGCGGTCGATGCGCTGGCGGGGCGGATCGCCCGCACGATCAAGACCTGGCTCCAGAGCGGGGAAATGCTTCCCGCGGCGGGAAGACCGATCAGGGCCGGCGATATCCTGATCCTGGTGCGACGCCGCGAACCTTTCACGGCGCCCATGATCCGCGAGCTGAAGCGTCTCGGCGTTCCGGTCGCCGGTGCCGACCGCATGAAGCTGACCGACCAGCTCGCGGTCCAGGATCTGATCGCGCTCGCGGATTTCCTGCTCATGCCCGAGGACGATCTCGCGCTTGCCGTCACGCTGAAGAGCCCGCTTTTCGGCTTCGACGACGACGACCTCTTCGCGCTCGCTTATGGCCGCGCCGGCTCGCTGTGGTCGGCGCTGAGAGACAAGGAAGGCGCCGACCCGCGCTTCGCCGCGGCCGCGGAGCGGCTCTCGCAACTCCTCGCCCGCGCAGACTTCCTGCCGCCTTACGAGTTCTTCTCCGAATTGCTCGGGGCCGACGGACAGCGCCTGCGCAAGAGCATGCTCACGCGGCTCGGGCCGGAGGCCGCCGAAGCGATCGATGAGTTCCTCGATCGCGCGCTCGCCTTCGATCGCGACGCGGCCCCCTCGCTGCAAGGCTTCCTCAACGCGCTTCGCGCCGGCGATGTCGAGATCAAGCGCGACATGGAGCAGCGGCGCGACGAGGTCCGCATCATGACGGTGCACGGCGCCAAGGGGTTGGAAGCGCCGATCGTGTTCCTGCCCGACACCTGCTCGGCGGCGCGCAATCAGGGCCCGCGGCTCTATCCTCTCCCGCCGGGCGACATCTGCCACCTCGTGTGGCCGCCGAGCGGCTATACGGGGTTCGCCGCGATTGCCGAGACGCTCGATGAGAGCAAGAACGCGCTCGAGCGCGCCGAGCGGGACGAGTATCACCGCCTGCTCTATGTGGCGATGACGCGCGCGCGCGACCGGCTCTATGTCTGCGGCTGGCAGGGGAGGAAGGCCGGCGAGAAAAGCCCCTGGTACGATCTCGTCAAGGACGGGCTCGCTCACCTCCCCGACCACGACGGCCCCGGCGGCAAACCGGTCAAGAGACTGACATCGGCGCAGACGCGGCCGGTCGAGACGGACGAGGAGACGCGTGAAGAGGGTGCGCGCGCGCCTCTGCCGGGCTGGGCCATCGCCCCTGCTCCGCCTGAGCGCACGCGGCCGAAGCTCGCCCCTTCGCGGCTGCCATACGGCGTGGCGGCGGCGGAGAATTTCCCCGACCAGGCCCCGCTTTCGCCGCAAGCTCTCGCCGAACAGAGCCGGTTCGCCCGAGGGCGGCTCGTCCATGCGCTGCTCGAGCATCTGCCCGAAGTCGCGCCGGCCGACCAGGAGCGCGCGGCGCTCGCCTTTGCCGCGGCGCGGGGCGCCGATCTCTCCCCAGAGCTTCGCGCCGAGATCGTCGCCGAGACGCTCGCGATCGCGCGCGACGAGCGCTTCGCCAAACTGTTCGAGCCGGGAAGCCTCGCCGAAGTGCCGGTCGTGGCGCGGATCGGCGCTTACGATCTCGAAGGCCAGATCGACCGCCTCGCCCTGGTCGAGGACGGCATCCTCATCGTTGACTACAAGACGAACCGTCCGCCGCCCGCGACGCCTGAGGAGGTGGCCAAGGCCTATGTCGCTCAGCTTGCCGGTTACCGGAAGGCGCTCGCGCCGATCTTTCCCGGGCGGAATTTGCGCGCTTGCCTGTTGTGGACAGACGGCCCGCATCTGATGGAAATCCCGTCAACTATGCTTGATGCTGCCGAGAAGGGCCTTTTCGGCGCCGCGGTCGAGCCTTGACGGCCTCGCGGGCCGTACCTAGGTTCCCGACTCTGACCAAGAGGGAAGCCGCTCGAACCGCGGCGATTAGGAGAAGCAGATGGCAACGGAAAAAGTCTCGGACGACACCTTCGAAGCCGAGGTGCTGAAATCCCCGACCCCTGTGGTCGTGGACTTTTGGGCTGAGTGGTGCGGTCCCTGCCGGCAGATTGCGCCTGCTCTCGAAGAGATCGCCAAGGAGCTCAACGGCAAGGTGAAGATCACCAAGCTCAATATCGACGAGAACCCGCGCACGCCGTCGGTCTACAATGTGCGCGCGATCCCGACGCTGATCCTGTTCAAGGATGGCGAGGTCGCGGGAACGCTGAAAGGCGCCTACCCGAAAAACCACCTGGCCGCCTGGATCAACGGCACGGCCAACGCCTAATCGATCTCTCCGTGCAGCTTGAGCACGTGGCCCGCAAGATAAAGCGAGCCGCATATCAGCACGCGTCCGGGGCCCGAGAGCGCGGCCTGCGACATTGAGAGCGCGTCGGGCACGCCCGGCGTCGCCGTCACGTCGAAACCTTCGGCGCGGGCGATCTCGGCGAGGGCCTCGGCGCTGAACGCGTTCGGCTCGCCCGGGATCGGCACGGTGTAGACGCGCTCGACCAGCCCCTTGAACGGCGCGATGAAAGCGTGGGCGTCCTTGGTCTCCATCATGCCGAAGACGATATGCATGCGTCGCGGCACGCGCTCTTCGATTTCGGCGAGCGCCTGGGCGATGACCTTGCCGCCGGCCGGATTGTGGCCGCCGTCGAGCCAGATCTCGGTGCCGTCGGCGACATAGGCATGGAGACCGCCCACGGGGAGCCGCTCGAGCCGCGCCGGCCATTCCGCCCGGGTGAGGCCTTGTTCGAGGGCGCGGAGATCGAGCCCATCGCCGAAGAGAAGTTCCGCCGCGGCGATCGCCGTGCCGGCGTTGTCAATCTGATGGCGCCCTTGCAGATGCGGCAGCGGCAGATCGAGCAATTGCGTCGGCGTGCTGAAGACGAGGCGGCCATGCTGCTCGTACATGTCGAAATCGCGGCCGGCGACATGGAGCGGCGCGCCGATCCACTCCGCCCGCGCCTCGATGACCTGAAACGCCTCTTGCTCTTGTCGCCCGACGACGCAAGCGACGCCGGGCTTGAGGATGCCGGCCTTCTCGCCCGCGATCTGCTTGAGCGTATCGCCGAGAAAGGAGACATGGTCGATCGAGATCGGCATGATGGCGGTGAGCGCGGGCTTCGGCACCACGTTGGTGGCGTCGAGCCGGCCGCCCAGGCCGGTCTCGAGCAGCAAATAGTCGGCTGGGGTCTCGGCGAAGGCGAGGAAGGCGGCCGCGGTCGTGATCTCGAACAGCGTGATCAGCTCCCCGTCATTGGCCGCCTCGGCGCGAGCGAGGCAATCGACGAGCAAATCCTCGGCGATCGGCGCCGAGCCGTGCGGTCCGGCGAGAACGACGCGCTCATGGAAATGAACGAGATGCGGCGAGGTGTAGACATGCACCCGCTTGCCGAGCGCCTCGGCGATGGCGCGCGTGAAGGCGAGGAACGAGCCCTTGCCGTTGGTGCCGGCGACATGCAGCACCGGTGGGAGCTTCAACTCGGGATGGCCGAGCGCGGCAAGCAGGCGCTCGATCCGTCCGAGCGAGAGGTCGATCGACTGCGGATGCAGCTTCTTCAGCCGCTCGAGCAGGGTATCGCTCGACGCGCTCCGGGGACGGGGCGAGCCTCGCCCGGCGGCGTGCGGAAATTGGGTCAATCCCTTAAGTCCCCTCAGATGCCGCGCGGCGGAGTGAGATTGAGGCCGTTGCCGGCCGCGTCGGGCGAATCGTCTTCGTCCCCGGTATGATCGGTGTCGAGGCCGTTGCCCGACAGCGTGATGGTCGAGGGCGGAGCGGCGCGGACAAATTTGCCGTCTTTCGCCTCGGAAAGCGCAATGTCGCGGCCCGGCCTCCTATGCGCCAAGAGATGGCAGATGCGGGAAAGTGTCCCGCGCAGCTCATGACGGTGCACCACCATGTCCACCATGCCGTGCTGGTGGAGATATTCGGCGCGCTGGAACCCGTTCGGCAGCTGCTCGCGAATGGTCTGCTCGATGACGCGCGGCCCGGCAAAGCCGATCAGCGCGCCGGGCTCGGCGATGTGAATGTCGCCGAGCATGGCGTAGGACGCGGTCACGCCGCCGGTGGTCGGATGCGTCAACACCACGACGTAGGGAAGCCGCGCCTCGCGCAGTTCCTGTACGGCGACGGTCGTGCGCGGCATTTGCATCAGCGACAGGATGCCTTCCTGCATGCGCGCGCCGCCGGAGGCGGCGAAGAGAATGAACGGCGTCTCGCGCTTGACCGCCGCGCGCATGGCGGCGATCACCGCCTCGCCCGCCGCGGTGCCGAGCGATCCGCCGAGGAAATCGAAATCCTGGACCGCGGCGACGATCGCCTGGCCTTCGAGCCGCCCGGCGCCGGCAAGAAGCGCATCGGCGAGACCCGTCTTGTGGCGGGCATCCTTCAGCCGGTCGGTGTAGCGGCGCTCGTCGCGGAACTTGAGCGGATCGACCGGGACCTCGGGCAGCGACAAGTTCTCGTAGTCGCCATCGTCGAACAGCGACTTCAGCCGCGCCGCAGCCGACATCCGCATGTGATAGTTGGACCCCGGGACGACGAACTGGTTCGCTTCGAGGTCCTTGTAATAGATCATCTGCCCCGTCTCGGGGCACTTGACCCACAGATTATCCGGCATGTCCTTCTTGCGAAGGATGCTGCGAATCTTGGGCCTGACGACGCTATTGATCCAGTTCACGGTTCTCTCAAACTCTTAAAAACGGCTCTCACGCATTACAGCACGGCGGCTTCGGCCGGATGGCGCAGCGCCGAGGCGAGACGCTCGACGAAGCCGAGCACTTGCGGCTCCGTCGCGCTTGTGGGCTTGCCCTCCGCATCGAGACTCTCGGCGATGGCGCCGACGAGGGCCGAACCCACGACCACGCCTTCGGCGATGCGGGCGATGGCGCTCACCTGGGCTTCCGTCTTCACGCCGAAGCCGACGGCGACGGGGAGGGGTGTCTGCGCCTTGATGCGTCCGACATGAGCATCGACTTCGCTCAAGTCCGGCGCTTTCGTCCCGGTGATGCCCGCGATCGAAACGTAATAGAGGAACCCGCTCGTGTTCGCGAGCACGACCGGCATCCGCCTCGCATCCGTCGTCGGCGTCGCCAAGCGAATGAAGTTGAGGCCCGCCGCCGCGGCCGCGGGGCGAAGCTCGGCATCTTCCTCTGGCGGCATATCGACCACGATCAAACCATCCGCTCCCGCCTCGACCGCGTCGGCGATGAAGCGATCGACCGGATACACATATATGGGGTTGTAATAGCCCATTAGCACGAGGGGGGTGGCGTCATCCTCGGCGCGGAAGGCTTTGACCATTGCAAGCGTTTTTTTCATTGTTTGTCCGGCCCTTAGCGCCCGCTGCGACGAGGCCTGGATGGCCGGGCCGTCGGCCATGGGGTCGGAAAAGGGCATGCCGAGCTCGATGACGTCGGCGCCGGCGGCGGGCAGCGCTTTCAGGATCGCAAGCGAGGTGGCGTAATCGGGATCGCCCGCCGTGACGAAAGTGACGAGGCCGGCGCGGCCCTCGCGCTTCAACGCCGCAAATCTGTTGTCGATGCGCGTCACGCCTACATCTCCATATGGAGGTGATCGGCCACGGCGAAAATATCCTTGTCGCCGCGTCCGCACATATTCATGACGAGGAGATTGTCGCGCGGCAAAGCCGGCGCGAGCTTCCTCACATAGGCCAAGGCATGGGACGGCTCGAGCGCGGGGATGATCCCTTCGAGCCGGGTGCAGAGCTGGAAGGCGTCGAGCGCCTCCTTGTCGGTCACGGCGACGTAGTTCACGCGGCCGCTGTCCTTGAGCCAGGAATGTTCGGGGCCGACGCCGGGGTAGTCGAGACCGGCGGAGATGGAGTGGCCTTCGAGGATCTGGCCGTCATCGTCCTGGAGGAGATAGGTGCGATTGCCATGCAGCACGCCGGGCTTGCCGCCGCTCATCGACGCGGCATGGCCATTCGCCACGTCGAGGCCGTAGCCGCCGGCTTCGACGCCATAGATCGCGACCGACGGTTCGTCGAGGAAGGGGTGGAACAGGCCCATCGCATTGGAGCCGCCGCCGATGCAGGCGACGAGCGTGTCGGGCAGGCGTCCCTCGCGCTCCAGCATCTGCTCGCGCGTCTCGCGTCCGATCACCGACTGGAAGTCGCGCACCATGGCGGGATAGGGATGAGGCCCCGCCACCGTGCCGATGATGTAGAAGGTGTCGTGCACGTTGGCGACCCAGTCGCGGAGCGCGTCGTTCATGGCGTCCTTCAGCGTGCCGGAGCCCGACGTCACCGGCTTCACCTCGGCGCCGAGAAGTTTCATGCGAAACACGTTCGGCCGCTGCCGCTTGATGTCGGTCGCACCCATGTAGACCACGCAAGGAAGGCCGAAACGCGCCGCGACCGTCGCCACGGCGACGCCGTGCTGGCCGGCGCCGGTCTCGGCGATGATGCGCGTCTTGCCCATGCGGCGGGCGAGCTGGATCTGGCCGAGGCAGTTGTTGATCTTGTGCGAGCCGGTGTGGTTCAGCTCGTCGCGCTTGAAGTAGATCTTGGCGCCGCCGAGTTGGGAGGAGAGACGCTCGGCGAAATAGAGCGGGCTCGGCCGGCCGCCGTACTGGGCGAGGAGATCGGCGAGTTCGGCGTGGAAGGCGGGATCGGCCTTGGCTTCGCTGTAAGCGCGTTCGAGATCGAG
>JBFWTF010000024.1:0-18390 GCA_050247995.1 Methyloceanibacter sp.
AACAAGCCCGAGCTGAAGACCGCCGTCATCTGCGCCCAGGACGACTCGCTCGGCAAGCCTTCCGTGGCAACCTATCTCGCCGCCTTCGAGGCCGCCGGCATCAAGGTCTTGGGCGATCCGATCTTCTTCGATCCGGCGACCACAGACTTCGCGCCGATCATGTCCAAGATGCTGGGTCTCAAGCCCGACATCATCTGCCTCGACACCTGCTACACCGATTATGTGCACCCGCTCACGGAGCAGGCGTTCCAGCAGGGCTTCAAGGGCCAGCTCATCTCCTGCACGGCGGACTTCTACCCGAAGATGATCGACAAGACCTCCAAGGAGTTCATGGAGGGGTTCATCTTCCAGTTTCCGGACTTCGACGATCCGGCCTTGACCGAGCCGCAGATCAATTTCAAGGACCCGAACGGGTTCTTCGAGGAATACAAGAAGCGCTTCGGCGAAGGCGAGTGGAGCGCGGTGTCGTGGGAGTACGCCTCGATCATGAATCTGTGGTCGGATGCGGCACAGAAGGCCGGCACCGCCGACCCCAAGCCCGTGCTCGAAGCGATGAAGGCGGGCGGGAAGGGCAAGCACATCTTCGGCGAGGCCGAGTGGTGGGGCAAGGACCTGTTCGGGATCGACAACGCGCTTGTCGGTTATTGGCCGGTGGTGGTCATCGAGGACGGCAAGGCCAAGATCAAGCAGTACAAGTCCATCCCCGAATGGTGGGCCAAGCACAAGGATCTGATGATCAAGCACATGACCGCGCTGAACCAAATGTATTTCCAGCGCAAGTAGTTTGCCTGCCATCCCGGTTGCGGCTTGACTCCGGCTTCGATCGCGCGCGTCCTTGCCGGGAGGCCGCGTTCGCGGCGTGACCAGGGCGGCTCCGCCGCGGTCCGGATGCCAAGAGCGCCGGCGAGCGTCCGCCGCCGTGGCCGGCGTGCGAGGGGAGCGTGGCATGACGCCTGAACTGTTCCTGCAAACCGTGGTCAACGCCACCTATGCCGCGAGCTACATGGCGCTGATCGCCGTCGGCCTCGTTCTGATCTTCGGCGTCATGGGCGTCATCAACTTCGCCCATGGCGAGCTCTATATGGTGGGCGCCTATACCGTGGTGGCGCTTTATGCCGATCTCGGCCTGCCATTCTTCGTCGCCGTCGCCATCGGCCTCCTCTTCGTCGGCAGCTTGGGACTTTTGATGGAGTACGGACTATTCCGGCCGCTGCGCGACAACCCGCTCGGCGGCTTGATCGCATCGATCGGCTTTCTCCTTATATTACAGACGGTTGCGGTCCTCGGCTTCGGCGTCCACATGGAGCACGTGCCGCCCTCGACGCAAGGCAAGATCGTCTTCGAGAACGGCGTGGTGCTGACCTATGAGCGCCTCTACGTCATCCTCGCCGCGGTCATTCTCCTGTCGGCGCTGTGGCTGTTCCTGCGCAAGAGCAAGTTCGGCTGGGCGCTCCGCGCCTGCGCGCAAGACCGGGAAGCGGCGGCGTTGCAGGGCATGTCGATCAACAGCACGGCGCGGCTCGCCATGTTTATCGGCGCCGGACTTGCCGGGGTGGCCGGCGCGCTCACCGCGACGCTTGTCTCGCCGACGCCGTTCATGGGCCACCCGGTCATCATCACGGCGTTCATCATCATCATTGTCGGCGGCGTCGGTTCGCTGGAAGGGGCGGTGCTTGCCGCCATCCTCTACGCCTTCGTCAACACCTTCGTCACCACGATCTACGACGGGACGCTCGCCAACATCGTCGGCCTGCTGTTGATGCTGATCGTTCTGATCGTGAAGCCGACCGGCCTGTTCGGAGCCAAGGAACGTGCCTGAGCGCGCGCTGAGCAACGGACTGTCCTGGGCGCTGGGATTGCTTTTGCTGGCGGGACTGATCGTGCTGCCGCGTATCGTGACCCTGTCGCAGCAGGAACTTCTGGTCCTTCTCGTCATCAACGTGCTTCTGGTCACGAGCTATCGCTTGTTGACGGTCACCGGCGAGTGGTCGCTCGCCCATGTCGTGATCATGGGCGTCGGCGCCTATGGCTCGGCGCTGATGTCCAAGGAACTCGCATTTCCGGTGCCGTTAGCCATGCTGGCGGGCGCATGCCTCGCCGGGCTGGTCGCCTTCCTGTTGAGCTTTCCGCTCTTCCGCATGAAGGGCTTCTATTTTCTCATCGGCTCCTTCGCGGCCGGCGAGGTCATCCGGCTGATCTGGAAATGGAGCGAGCTGTCTTGGCTGTTCGGCGGTCCGAAGGGCATCAAGCTCATTCCGCCGGTTCCCGACATCGAGTTTCTCTCGGTCGATTTCTACGATCCGGTCAACTACTACTATCTCTGCCTTATCGTGGTGACGGGCGCGCTCTTCGTCCTTTACCGCGTCGAGCGCTCGCGTATCGGGCTCACCTTCCACGCCATTCATTGGCAGGACAAGCTCGCCGAGTCCGTGGGCGTCAATACTTTCGCCTATCGCATGCTCGCCTTCGTCATCGCCTCGTTCTTCGCCGGTCTCGCCGGCGCGCTCTACGCCCACTATGTCGGCACGGTCAATCCGAACGGGTTCGGCGTCGAGGAGATGGTCTATGTCTTGATCTGGGCCATCGTCGGCGGGACGGCGACGTTCTACGGGCCGATCCTTGGCGTGGTCGTTCTCACCATTCTGAACGAGGTCATTCTGCGCGCGCTCGGGGTCGATGAGATGCGGCCGCTGTTGTACGGCGCGCTCCTCATCCTCTTCATTCTGTTCCTGCCGCAGGGGCTGGAAAGCTTGGTGCTCAAGGCGAAAGCGTGGCTCGTGGCGCGTAGAGCGAGGCGCGAAGGTGCGGAGCGCGCCGCCGAGGCGGAGTTGCCGGCCGAGTAGGGCCCGGCTTTCGGGCTATTTCGCGCGCGGAGGCGGCGCAAGCAGAAGGAAGGCCGCGGCCATCAGCTTGCGCGTGTCGTTGAGCAGCGCCGGCCGCTCGCGCCGCCACCGTGCCAAGGCCTCGCCCGCGCTCGCGCAGAGATCGCCGGGCGAGGGGCCGAGATTGGCGATCCGCTCTTTCGCCTCCTCCCTCATCTCCCGCCAGCGGATCTGCCACCTTGCCCGGTAAGTCGCGCGATGGCTGAGCTCCATGCGCATATGAAACAGCGAGCTTCGCGCCATTCGCGGCGCGTCCATGCGCTCGATCCACGGGCCCGAGCCGCGCCACACGTCGAGCGCCTCCCCGAAGAGACGTTCGCCGCCGCCTTTGCCCCCGGCCTGCTCGAGACAGAGGCCGAAATTCGCCAGCGACGTGCCGAGCCGCGGATCGATCGCCTCGAAACTCTCCCGCGCGATGCGAACCGCCTCGCCGGCCTCCTCCTTCGCTCGGGCAAAGTCGCTGGAAGCGGCGGACTGCGCCGTCCGCTCCGCCGTCATCTCCCAATCGAGGTCGGCCTTGCTCCAGCCCGCCTGGAGCAATTCCTTCACGCTCCAGGTTTCAGCCACCGAGATAGGCTCGCCGCACATGCGCGTTGTCGTGGAGCTCGTGCGCCGGGCCCTTGAGCGCGATGGCGCCGGTCTCGAGCACGTAGGCGTAGCGGGCGAGCTTGAGCGCAAGTTCGGCGTTCTGCTCGACGAGCACCACGGCGACGCCGCGCCCGACGATCTCGCGGATCATGCGGGCGATTTCCTGCACGATCACCGGGGCCAGGCCCATCGACGGCTCGTCGAGCACGAGCATCTTCGGCCGCGACATCAACGCCCGTCCAATCGCCAGCATCTGCTGTTCGCCCCCCGACAGCGACCGCGCCCATTGCTTGCGGCGCTCCTTGAGGCGCGGGAAATGGTCGAAGACCTCGTGAAGGTCGTGTTCGATTCCCGCCTTGTCGCTGCGCAAGAAGGCGCCCGTGCGCAGATTTTCCTCGACCGTCAGGTTGGGAAAGATGCGGCGTCCCTCCGGCACATGGGCGATGCCGATCGCCACGATCTTCTCCGGCGGAAGCTTGTCGATCCGCTCGCCGGCGAACCGGATCTCGCCGCCGCTGATCGGCACCAGGCCGGAGATGGCGCGCAACGTCGTGCTCTTGCCGGCGCCGTTCGCGCCGATGATGGTGACGATGCCGTCCTCCGGCACCGACATATCGATGCCTTTGAGCGCAGCCACCTTATGGTAGTGCACGTGCACATCCTTGATCTCAAGCAGCATGATCGGCGCTCCCGAGATAGGCCTCGATCACCGCGGGATTGGTGCGCACATGTTCCGGCGTGCCCTCGGCGAGCAGCTTGCCGAAATTCATCACCGTGATCGTCTCGCATAGACCCATCACCGCCTGCATGTCGTGTTCGATCAGCATGACGGTGACGCCTTGCTCGTCGCGCAGACGCCGCACGAGCGAAGCCATGCGCCTTGTCTCCTCGGGGTTCATTCCCGTGAACGGCTCGTCCAGCATCATCAGCTTCGGGTCGGCGGCAAGCGCGACAGCCATGCCGAGCGCGCGCTGGTGGCCATGCGGCAGTTCCGAGGCGAGTTCTCCGGCCAGCTTCTCGAGGCCGAAGAAGGCGAGGATGCCGTGCGCCTTTTCGTCCGCTGCCTCTTCCGTGGCGCGGTCGCGTCCGAGGATGCGGCTGAGGACGGGGGCCTTGGCGCTGTGGTGACAGCCGAGCCGGACATTGTCGAGCACGCTCAGCTCGTGAAACAGCACGGTGCCCTGAAACGTCCGGATCAAGCCGCGCTCGGCGAGCGCGCTGGTTGAGCGCCCCGAAATGTCCTCGCCGCGATAGAGGATCTGGCCGCTTGTCGGCGCATAGAAGCCGCTGATGACGTTGAAGGTGGTGGTCTTGCCGGCGCCGTTCGGACCGATGAGACCGTGAATCGTGCCTTGGTACACGTCCAAGTTGAAGCCGTTGACGGCAACGATGCCGCCAAAGGCGCGAACGAGGTCGCGAACTTGAAGGATGGGGGGCTCTGCTCGCGTCGGGTTCAGCATCATCGCAAACGGGATATCGCCGGCGCTGCGGCGGGCAAAAACGCGCTGCATCCTTCCACATTTTGCGCCGCACATGCATCTTCAATTTCGGCGAAGCTGCAGCGACGCGACCAAAGAGGTCCTCCATCGCCCACACGGGGCGATGCACGGCCGCGTTCCGGCAAATTCTATTGACGAGGCGAAGGGTTTCGGGGGAGCCTCACGTCGGCCGCATGTGCGGCCACGGCGCAGCCTTGGACCGTTCGCAACGCCCGCCACGAGCCTCGACGCGCCGAACCTCGAACACGAGGTCGGGAACATGACCAAACCAGTGCTTGCCGCAGTTGCGGTGCTTACGCTCTTGATTGCCGGCGCTCCGGCGCGGGCCGAAGACTCGAAAGACCCCATAAAACTGACGCTTCATGACTGGACCGGGCAACTGATCACGACCCAGCTCATGGGCGAGGCGTTGAAGAAGGCCGGTCTCAACGTCGAATACGTTCAGGCCGACTATCTCGCCCAGTTCGCAGGTCTCAAGACCGGCGATTTGGATGTTGCCATGGAGATCTGGGCAACGACGGGCAAGGATGCCATGGACGAGGCCACCGCGACCGGCAAGGTGGAGAATTTGGGCGAGACGGGCATGCTCGCCATCGAGGAGTGGTGGTACCCGGAATATATGAAGGAGAAATGCCCGGGACTGCCCGATTGGGAGGCCCTCAAGAAGTGTCCGGAGGCGTTTGCGACTGCCGAGACCGCGCCCAAGGGCCGCTATCTTGGCGGGCCCGCGACCTGGGGCGGCTTCGACGAAGAGCGTGTCGCTGCGCTCGATCTTCCCTTCGAGGTGGTGCACGCGGGAACGGATGCGGCGCTTTTCGCCGAACTCGAATCCGCCACCCAGCGCAAGGCGCCGATCATTTTGTGGATCTATGCGCCGCATTGGGCGCCGATCAAATACAAGGGCGAGTGGATCGAGTTTCCGAAATATGAACCCGCCTGTTACTCGGACCCGTCATGGGGCATCAACAAGACGGCTGCCTATGACTGCGGCAAGCCTCGCGGACCGATCTGGAAGGTGGCTTGGTCGGGCGTGAAGGACAAGTGGCCGAGCGCCTACGCCGCCATCAAGAACTTCAACATCTCGAACGAGGAGATGGGCGCGCTCGTCACCAAGGTCGATCTCGAGGGCCAGAAGGTCGAAGATGTCGTGGCCGGCTGGATGAAGGACAACGAAGCCCGCTGGAAGGGCTGGATCGGCCAGTGATTGGTGAGGACTCGATTAGGGCTCGCAGCCTGCTAAAGTAGCGGCAGGCCGCGAGCCCTCCTCGCATCCCGGGCACGGGGGCCCCGATCCGTGACAGACGCCGCTCTCGCTTGCAACAATGTCTGGAAACTCTACGGGCCAGACCCGAAGCGCATGTTTGCCCGCCTCGGGCCGGCGCCGAGCGCGGCCGCGCTTAAGGAAGCGGGGTACATTACCGCCATCGCCGATGCGACGCTCGCCATCGCGCGCGGCGAGATTTTCGTCATCATGGGACTTTCCGGCTCCGGCAAGTCGACGCTGGTGCGGTGTCTTGCCCGCCTGATCGAACCCTCCGCCGGCGAGGTTATCTTTGCCGGCCGCAACCTCCTCGATATCTCGCCGCAAGAGCTGATCGAACTCAGGCGTCACAAGATGGGCATGGTGTTCCAGCATTTCGCCCTGCTGCCGCATCTCACCGTCCTCGACAATGTCGCCTTCCCGCTCGAGATCCAAGGCGTGGCGCGCAAGGCGCGCGAAGCGCGCGCGCGCGAGATGACGGCGCTGGTGGGCCTGAAGGGCAGGGAATACAATCTGCCGCACGAACTCTCCGGCGGCCAGCAACAGCGCGTCGGCATCGCCCGGTCGCTCGCTACCGATCCCGATATCTGGTTTCTCGACGAGCCGTTCTCGGCGCTCGATCCCCTGATCCGGCGAGAAATGCAGAACGAATTTCTGCGCCTCCAATCGGTGTTGCACAAGACGATCGTGTTCATCACCCACGATTTCGACGAGGCGATCAGGCTCGCCGATCGCATCGCCATCATGCAGGACGGGCGCATCGTCCAGATCGGGACGCCGGAGGAACTTGTGTTGTCGCCGGCCGACGATTATGTCGCCGAATTCACCCGCGACGCGCCGCGGGCGAAAATTCTTTCCGCGCGCGCGATCTGCCGGCCCCGAAAGAACGGCGAAGACGTCGCCGGCAGCATTCCCGCCAGCAAGCGCGTGGCCGAGTTCGCCAAGGAAGTCGAGGCCTCGCCGTCCCCCTTCGCCGTGCATGACGCCGACGGCAAGTTCGTGGGCGTCGTCGATCGTGCGGCGGTCATGTCGGTCCTCGTCGAGAGCGCGGACGAGAGATGACGGCGGCGGCGACCTTCGAGGAGCAGACGTCGGGGACGAAACTGTCGCCGGCGCTCTTCGTCTGGATCGGTTTCGCCGCGCTCGCATTCCTGTGCGCGGCGCTCCCCGCCGGCACGATCCCGGGCTGGCTGCTCGAGATCCCGCCGAATTGGCGCCTCGGCCTCAACCCCGCCATCACGGGCTTCATGAATTGGCTGGTTGACGACGCGACCTTCGGCCTCTTCACCTTTAGGGAGGCGACGCGCGCGATCAGCACCTTCCTCTATGTGCCGCTGACCGCCGCGACCTCGATCTTTTCGACGGGACTGTTGCGCGGCAGCGGCTCTCTGGCCGTGCAGCTGGCGCCGCCGCTGCCCTGGGTGGCGATCGTCGGCATCGCGGCGGCGCTCGGCTACCGTCTGGGCGGGACGCGCCTGGCGCTGCTCGCCGGCGGCGCCTTTCTCTATCTCGCCGTGTTCGGCCAGTGGGCCAGCGCCATGACGACGCTGGCTTCGATCGCCATAGCGGTGCCGCTCGGCGTCGTGGGCGGGGTTCTGTTCGGCATCCTTGGGTTTCGCGTGCCGATCGCGCGGAAAATCATGGAGCCGATCCTCGACCTCATGCAGACGGTGCCGATCTTCGCCTATCTCGTGCCGATTCTGTTCTTGTTCGGCTTCGGGCCGGTCGCGGCGCTGATCGCCACCATGATCTACGCCATGCCGCCGATGGTGCGCGTGACCATGACGGCGCTCGAAGCCGTGCCCCACGAGATTGTCGAATACGGCACCATGGCCGGCACGACGCGCTGGCAAATGCTGTTCAAGGTCATGCTCCCGGCCGCGCGGCCGCAACTCCTCGTCGGCGTCAACCAGGTCATCATGCTCTCCCTCAATATGGTGATCATCGCCTCGATGATCGGCGCGGGGGGCCTCGGTTACGATGTTCTGGCCTCGCTCAGGCGCCTCGACATTGGCGCCGGTCTTGAAGCCGGGCTCGCCATCGTCGTGCTCGCCATCGCGCTCGACCGCTTGAGCCAGGCCTACGCCTCGCGTCGCGTCGCGGGCCAGGTCCAAGACCGGTCCTTCTATCTCGCGCTTCTTGGCTTCACCGTCGCCGTCTATGTCCTGGGGCTGTTCGTTCCCGCGGTCGCGACCTATCCAGCCTCGCTCCAACTTTCGACGGCGCCGTGGTGGGGCGAGGCGGTGCGATGGTTCAACGTGCATTTCTTCGACACGATGGACGCGATCAAGACCGCGCTTCTGCTGAACGTTCTCATCCCGGTCAAACGCTTCATGTTGGCCCAGCCTTGGCCGCTCGTCACCGCCGCGCTTGCCTTTGCCGGCTGGCGTCTCAGCGGAGCGCGTCTCGCCCTTCTGGTCGCTGCTCTCTCGCTGTTCATCGTCCTCAACGGGCAGTGGCTGAACGCGATGGAAACCGTCTATCTCTGCGCCATCTCCGTCGTCATCGCTTGCATCATCGGCATTCCGCTCGGCATTTGGGGCGGTCTTTCCGCGCGCGCCTGGCGCGTGCTCGAGGCCGTCATCGATACGCTTCAGACCTTGCCGAGCTTCGTCTATCTCATACCCGTCGTCATGCTGTTCAGGGTCGGCGATTTCACCGCCATGATCGCCATCGTGCTCTATGCGCTCGCGCCCGCCATACGCTACACCGCCCACGGGATTCGCGACGTGCAGCCTTCGCTGGTCGAGGCCGGGACCGCCGCCGGCTGCACGCCGCGCCAGCTCTTGACCAAGATCCGGCTGCCGCTCGCGGCGCCTGTCATACTTCTCGGCATCAATCAGACGGTGATGCTCGCCATTTCGATGCTGGTCATCACCGCGCTGGTCGGCACGCGCGATCTCGGCCAGGAGGTTTATATCGCCTTGACCAAGGCAGACACCGGGCGGGGAATCGTTGCGGGGCTCTGCGTGGCGGCCATTGCCATCATCGCCGACCGTTTGATCCAGACCGCCGCCCGGCGGCTCGCAGCCAAGCGGGGAGAGCATGCATGAGTCTTGATGCGGATCCGTCGCGTTTGGCGGCGCGCGTGGCGGCCCTGCCGATCTGGTCGGGCCGCGTGAAGCCGATGCCGCTCGCGGGCGGCATCACCAACCAGAACTTCAAGGTCGAAGATGGCGGGCGCCGCTACGTCGTGCGGGTCGGCCACGACATTCTCGTGCACGGGGTCGTGCGGACGACCGAGCTTGCCGCAAGCCGCGCCGCGCATCTCGCCGGCTTGAGCCCGGAAGTGGTGCATGCCGAGCCCGGCATTCTCGTTCTCGACTTCATCGACGGCCGAACCTACACCGCCGAGGATATCCGCGACCCCGCCAATCTCGAGCGTCTGATCGATATGGTCCGGCGCTGCCACCACGACATTCCCAAATTCTTGCGCGGCCCTGCCGCGATGTTCTGGGTGTTCCATGTCGTCCGCGACTACGGCCATACGCTGCGCGAAGGCCAGAGCCTCCATCTTGCGCTGCTCCCCGACCTTCTCGCGCGCGCCGACCGGCTCGAAGCCGCCGTCGGACCCATCGAGGTCGTGTTCGGGCATAACGATCTGCTTGCCGCCAATTTCATCGACGACGGCAAGCGCCTCTGGCTCGTGGATTGGGAATATGCCGGGTTCAACTCGCCCCTGTTCGACCTCGGCGGGCTGGCCTCGAACAGCGAGCTTCCCCGCGAGCAAGCGGAGCGGGCGCTTGCCCTCTATTTTGGCAAGCCGGTCGATGATGATTTGCGCCGCCGCGCCGCCGCCATGACCGCGGCCTCGCTCCTGCGCGAAACCATGTGGAGCATGGTCTCGGAGATCCACTCGACCGTCGATTTCGACTACGGCGCCTATACCGCCGAGAACTTGCGGCGCTTCGAGGCCGCTTATGCCGCCTTCGACGCGATGGACAGAACATGAGCGAGCTCCCGTCCTCGGCGAAGATCGTCATTGTCGGAGGCGGTATCGTCGGCTGTTCCGTGGCCTACCATCTCGGCAAGATGGGCATCACCGACGCGCTCCTGCTCGAACGCGGCAAGCTCACTTGCGGCTCGACCTGGCATGCCGCGGGCCTCGTCGGGCAGCTCCGCACCAGCGCCAACATCACCCAGCTCCTCGGCTATTCGGTCGCGCTCTACGACAAGCTCGAGCAGGAGACGGGGCTCGCGACGGGATGGAAGCGGAACGGCGGCCTGAGGCTTGCCTGCAATCCCGAGCGCTGGACCGAGGTGAAGCGGCAGGCGACCACCGCCACCTCGTTCGGGCTCGACATGCATCTCCTCACCCCGAAGGAAGCGCAAGAATTGTGGCCGCTGATGCAGATCGACGACGTCGTCGGCGCGGCCTTCCTCCCGACCGATGGCCAGGCCTCGCCTTCCGACATCACCATGTCGCTCGCCAAGGGCGCACGCATGGCCGGCGTCAAGATCGCCGAAGGCGTGACCGTCACCGGCATCGAGGTCGAGGACGGACGCGTGCGCGCGGTCGTCACCGATCGGGGCCACATCGCCTGCGACAAGCTCGTGATCTGCGCCGGTCAATGGTCGCGGGCGCTCGGCCGCATGGCCGGCGTCAACATCCCGCTCGTTTCGGTGCAGCACCAATATCTCATCACCGAGCGGATCGAAGGCGTTGCCTCCAATCTGCCGACGCTGCGCGATCCCGACCGTCTCACCTATTGGAAGGAGGAGGTCGGCGGCCTCGTCATGGGCGGCTATGAGCCCAACCCCAAGCCGTGGGCGATGGAGGGGTTGCCCGACGGTTTCGAGTTCCAGCTCCTCGACACCGATCTCGACCATTTCGAGCCGCTGCTCGAGCTTGCCTCGGGCCGCGTGCCGGCGATGCAGACCGCCGGTATCAGGGAGTTCATCAACGGTCCCGAGAGCTTCACGCCCGACGGCAATTTCATCCTCGGCGAGGCGCCCGAGACGCGGGGCGTCTTCGTCGGCGCGGGCTTCAACGCGTTCGGCATCGCTTCCGGCGGCGGCGCCGGCATGGTGCTGGCCGAATGGGTCGCCAAGGGCGAGCCGCCTTACGATCTCTGGCCGGTCGATATCCGCCGCTTCGGCAAGAACCACCTCGACACGAATTGGGTGCGGACCCGCACGCTCGAAGCCTACGCCAAGCACTACACCATGGCTTGGCCGCATGAGGAATATCGCTCAGGGAGGCCGCTCCGCCGTTCGCCGCTCTACGACCGGCTGAAGGCGCAAGGCGCATGCTTCGGCGAGAAGCTCGGCTTCGAGCGGCCGAATTGGTTCGCCGATCTCACGCACGGCGAAAAGGCCGAGGACGTCTATACCTATGAGCGGCCAAACTGGTTCGAGGCGGTCGGCCGCGAGCACAAGGCGGCACGCGAAGCCGTCGCCCTGTTCGATCAGACTTCGTTCGCGAAGTTTCTCATGATCGGGCCGGACGCCGAGAAGGCGCTCTCCTGGATCGCCGCGAACGACGTCGCCAAGGCGCCGGGCCATCTCGTCTATACGCAGATGCTGAACGGGCGCGGCGGCATCGAGTGCGATCTCACCGTGGCGAGGCTCGCGCCCGACCAATACTACATTGTCACCGGCACCGGGTTCGCCACGCACGATTTCGACTGGATCGCGCGCTCGATCCCTGACGGGCTCGATGCGCGCCTCATCGACGTCACCTCGTCTTACGCCGTGCTGTCGGTCATGGGACCGAAATCGCGCGACCTGCTCCAAGCTTTGAGCGAAGTCGACCTCTCCAATGCCGCCTTCCCCTTCGGCCGGGCGAAGCGGATCACTGTCGCTGGAGCGCCGCTTCTTGCGCTGCGCGTCACCTATGTCGGCGAGCTCGGATGGGAGCTGCACATCCCGGTCGAGTTCGCCGCGAGCCTCTACGACGCCCTGATGGATGAGGGAAGGGCGCACGGCATCGCCAATGCCGGCTATCGCGCCATCGAGTCGCTCAGGCTCGAGAAGGGATACCGCGCCTGGGGCGCCGATATCGGGCCCGACCATTCGCCGCTCGTGGCCGGCCTCGGCTGGGCGGTGAAGCTGAAGGGGAACACGCCATTTCAGGGCCGCGCCGCGCTCGAGGCGCAGCGCGCCAAGCCTCTGCCGCGACTCCTTGCCGGCTTCACCGCCGACCCATCTGTTCTGTTGCTCGGACGGGAGACGATCTATCGCGACGGCAAGCGCATGGGTTGGCTGACGAGCGGCGGTTACGGCCACACGATCGGCCGCGCCATCGGCTACGGTTACGTGCGCGATCCCGAGAACGGCGTGACGCGCGAGGCGTTGCTGACCGGCCGCTATGAGCTCGAAGTTGCCACGGTCCGCGTCCCGGCCGAGATCTTCTTCGAGCCGCTCTACGACCCGGCGATGGCGCGCATCAAGAGCTGAGGCGCGCGCCCGTCACCGCGCCGCGGCGACATTGGTCGAGTAGATCCAGCCGCTCTCCGAGGTCGCCGGATTGGTGACTTGCACCCAGGCGCGCTTCCGCCCGGTGATGCGGAGCTTCACGCCCTTGGGCACGATCGTGACCACGGAAGCTGTCGCCGAGGGACTTTCGCGGAGATTGACCCAGGCCGTCGGCCTGATCCAGTTCGACTCGCCGGGCGGCTCGGGACGGCGGTCCGGCAACGGCATTGCTTCCATCCGGGCGGCGTCGGCGACCTCGAATTCCTCCTCGGCATCGCCCTGCGACATCGGCGCCCCGGCGTCCACGGCGTCCACGGCCTCCGCAATCTGAACGCTGTCATGAGGGCCGGGAGCCGGACCTGGCTCCCCGGATTGCGTCCTCACCATCGTCGAAGCGGCAGCGATGACGCGCGCATCCGGCGCGACGAGCTCGACGAGAAGCATGGTCTCGCCTTGCGCCGTTTCGGCGAGCGCAAGACGCAAATCGCCGATCGCGTCCGGCCGCAAGCGCCATTCCGCCGGCCCGGCGGCATATCCGTCGGACAGAGTGCTGCCCGGCGGCAGGCCTTTGATGACGATGACGCTGCGCTCAGGCACCCCATCTGTGCCGTCGAGCGCGATCGGGAAACTGACGCTCTCGCCTGGCAGAGTATCGAGAAGGCTGGGCGCGGTCAGAACCGGAGCGAGAGCGGCGGTCCGGAGCGCGGGCAAGCTGCTCTCCTTGGGGAGCGGGGAAGCAGGTTCGGGAGCTGGCAGAGCGATTTCCTTGGGGGCGGAGACCGCCGCCTCCTCCCAAGGTGGATCGATGAGACCGAGCCAGAACAGGGCAAGCGTGAGGTTGGGGAGAATGGCGGCAACGACCAGCACCGCCGTGAGCCTGCGTATCCCTGCGGTGAGACCGGTGAGCGGCGCGGTTTGCGGCGCGGGCACGTGCGTCTTCGCCTCGGCGGAAGAGGGAGCCTCCGGAGCGCGCGGCGCGAAGCGCTGGGCGATCCGCGACGTCGCCGCTTCGTCGGCGAGTCGGGCGCGGCCCTTGGCGTAGGCCTTGATGAGTTCGAGACGCTCGGGCGTGACGGGGAGCGACGGCTCGGTGCGGTCCGCCCGCTCGTTGCGTGCGGGGCTGTTCGCTTCGGCCTTTACGTTGCTGTTGGCCACCCCCTTAACCGCAGGACCGGACCTCGGCGATAGAAGACTCGGGGAACGGAGCTCAGCTTGACCCATAAGGACCCTCTCGTACGGTCTGTTGTTATCGTCGTGCCCCCCTCGATTTGCCCCCACGCAAGTCACGGCACGCCTTTTGCGCCGCTCTTCCTCTATGGATGTCGCGGCCAGACAGAACTTGAGCGCCAGGGAGATTCGCATCTCCTTACGCATCGACGCGATTTACCGGAACGCGCAGAGAGCAGTGCAACCCACCCTGATCACAAGACAGCCTAGCCACACGGCCGCGGCCATACTTTGACGGCACCGCATCCCTCACGTCTGGAACGATTGAGCAGGTCTTGCGTTCCCGCGGGCGCCGGAAAAATTTGCGGGCTCGGTGGGACGCCTAGCGCCGATTTATCGGCGACCCGATCCCGATTGTGTCCGCCCCGTGGCGATGGAGAGGCAACAGTCGGAATTCGGGCAACACCCGTCTTCGCGACGTGACCGCAGTCACATATCCCTGCCTTGCCGGGTGCTAGAGCGAAGGCAGGCAGCGATCTGCCGCAACAACAAGGAGACAACCGCAATGAGAAACATTTTCGTGTCCACTATCGCCGGTGCCTTCCTGCTTGGCATGTCTTCGGCGGCGCTCGCCGCGAGTGGCGAGTATGACAATATGTGCGCCATGGGCCTCGCGCTGGGCAAGGACGTGGAAACCGACTGCAGCATCAGCGGCCAGATTGGCGGCAAGACCTACTGCTTCGGCAGCGAGGAGGCCAAGACGGATTTCATGAAGGATCCGGAAGGCAATCTGGCCAAGGCCCAAGAATACTATTCCAAGAAGCACCCCGGGTAATCCCGTAGGCAGCGGGAGAGCTCTTCGCCGAGGCGCGGGCGGCTCTCCCGCCACCTGCAAAGACCGGCTACGATTCCTGCGTGAGCGTGGAACCCCTGGCGCTCGCGATCCATTTAGGTGAATATCGACCCGAGGCGCCGAATCTCCTTCGTCGCGTCGTCGCCAGAGCCTAACCGGAACTGCGGATCTGTTCGCAAGGGGGGTGTGAGGTGGTCTCTGAAGCTCAACCGGTCGGCACCGTCGGTAAATGTGCCGGCGTTGTCGCGCTCCTTATTCTTGCGAGCGTCCTCAGTCAGGCCGTTCGCGCGGAGCCGGCCGCGACAGCGACGGAGCCGGGTGCGATCGCGATCGAACTGAACAAACTCGAGATGCAAGGCAATCAGTGCCGCGCCTATTTCGTCGTCACCAACAAGAACGCCGCCAACTACAAGGAATTGAAGCTCGACCTTGTGCTGTTCCGGCCCGATGGCGTGATCGGCCGCCGCTTCGCCGTCGATCTTGCGCCGCTCAAACCGAACAAGCGCGCCGTGAAGCTGTTCGAGCTTGCGGATACGGCCTGCGATGACGTCGGCAGTTTCTTGATCAACGAGGTCATGAGCTGCCAGACCGATTCCGGGTCCGTCGAAGACTGCTTTGACGGGATCGCGGTCTCAAGCCTCGCCAAGGCGCAACTCACCAAGTAGGGCGCTACCAGCGCCGGAACGAAAAGAAGCCGCCAGGAGACTCCGGCGGCTGCACGCGGCGCTTGATGCTCTTCTGTGGCGCAGGCGCCTTCGGCTTGCCGAGAAGGTAGGCCTTGTTATCGCGATTCGTCGTGACGCTCTTGGGCCTGGCCTTGGCCTTGGCTTGCCGCGTCTCGGGCGGGGCGGCGGCGACGGGAGGTGGATCGTTGGTCCAGACGATAAAATCGTCTCCCTCGCGCAGAAGCGCCGAATTGACGCTGGTCTCCGCCACGATGAGCGATGAACCAGGGGCAAGCTGCGCCGAAATCTCGCGGCGCGCCTCTTCGGGAATTTCGATGCGGTCGAGCACGCTTGCCGGATCGCCGCCCTCGAGGCTGACCGCCATCCACGCCATCCTGGCTTGCCCGGGCGGGGGCGTCATGGCCGTGAAGACATGCGTGCCGAGCGTCCGCTCGGGACTGCCAAGCGTAACCGGCATGTCGAAAAGGCTGCGGAAATCCTGCCTGACATAGAGATGGCCCGGCGGCGGCTCGGCCTTGCCGGCGGCGAGATAGACCTCCTTGACGAGATCGCTCGTATAGGCGCCGGTCTCGCGCAGGCCGTTCGCCTTCTGGAAGGCCTTGATCGCCGCGATCGTCTCCGCCCCGATCCGCCCGGTGAAATTCTGCGGCTTGAGATGGCCGAGCGAGGCGAGCAGGTATTGCACGGCGATGATGCGGTCGCGTTCCGTGCGGCGCGTGATCAGGATCCGCAGAGGGGCGCCCGGAGTCTCGTCCGAGGCGGCGTCGGCGCCTGATTGCTCTTGGTCTTGAAGCTGGACCGTCGCCGCGTCGGTCGCAAGCTCGCCTTGCGTTGCGAGCGCGAGCGATACTTGCGGCTCGGCTGATGCGGGCTGGAACAGGTTGGGATGGTCGAGCGGCTTGGGGACGACCTTGCCTTGCGCGACGACGACGTTCTCGCCGACATTCGTCATCTTGAACAATTTCGGCGCGAAGGAGAAGGGCAGGCGGACGCAGCCATGAGACGCGGGATAGCCGGGCACGACGCCGGCGTGAAGCGCCGTGCCCGACCAGGTCATCCTCTGCATCCACGGCATCGGTGCGCCGCTGTAGAGATTTGAGTGATGATAGCGCCGCTTCTCGATGATGCTGAACACGCCGGGCCTTGTGTCGTGACCGGGCTTGCCGCTGGAGATTTTCGAGCTCGTGACCAGCTCCGTGCCGCGATAGATGTCGAGCTGCTGCCGATCGAGCGACACGACGAGCATCAACGGGTCCACGATGTCGGGTGCGGGCGCCGCAGGCGCCTTTTCCGGCCTTTCTCTTACGCGGAGCGTGAGAGTCGCCGGAACGGCCGCGACGAAGCGCGATGGAGCGTCTTCAAGAAAGTCTCCGGCGCCCGTCGTGGCCAGGATGAGCCGCTCCGTCGCAACGTCGCGCTCGGTCCCTTCAAGCGCGGCATCGAGGGTCCGCGCCGTCTCCGGCACGGGCGGGAGCAAGACCGGTGCGACCGCGCTAAGGCGCACGCGTTGCGGCGAAGCCGGCTGGGCCGCGGCCGGCCGCGTCGCCGAGGTGAGCGCTGACGAATTTCGCACGATGAACGTCGGATACGACCGGGGTGAGGCGAGCGGCAGCGGCAGAGGCCGCCCTGCGATCTCGGGCGCCTCCGCGGGCGTTGCCGGAGCGAGGACCGGCGGCGCAGGCGTTGCCAGCGTTGGGGTGACCGGCGGCGCCAATGCGATCAGGAGCCGCGTCTGGTCTGCGGGATAGTCGAGATGGGAGACCAGCCCGAGCGCCGCCCATGAACCCATCAGGCCAACGAAAAAGAGTCCCGCGGCAAGGAGCGGGCGCTTCCATCGCAACGCCCGCCCTGCGGGCCTCGGCGGCTTCGGCTCGAAATAGTGAAGCGGCAGGATCGTGGAATCGTCGATCCGGGCTCGCAGGATTTGGGCCGGCGTGAGGTTCTTTGCGTAGCGCAAATGTGCGCCGAGCAAATTCGCGTCGGCGAGATCGGTTCCGTGGAAATCGGCGTAATCGAGCAGCGCGCCACGCAGGTTCACCTTCGCCAGACAAGCCTCGCTCAGCCTTGCATAGCGAAGATCGGCTGAGGCCAGATCGGCGCCGGCGAGGTCGGCCCCTATGAGCTTCGCAAAGCGCAGGCTGGCATTCTTGAGGTTGGCCTCGGCGAGACAAGCGCCGGCGAAATCGCCGTGATCGAGCATGGCGCCGCTCAAATTCGCGGCCCTGAGGTTGGCCTGGTCGAGCCGGGAAAGCTGAAGGTCGGCGCGCGACAGATCGGCCGCGGCAAAGCCGGCGACCGGCGCTGTTGCGAAGCGGAAACTGGCGCCGCTCAGATTCGCTTCGGTGAGATCTGCACCGGCGAGATGCGCGTGATCGAAGGAAGAGTCGCTGAGATCGGCGGCGGCGAATGCCGCCTGATCGAGGCGCGCGTAGCGAAAATCGCCATCTTCGCGCCCGCCCGAAGCAAGGACCGCGCCGTCGCACGCCGCTTGGGCGCTCGCTCCGGCCGGGGCGGCGTGTGAAGAGACATCTTTAGCGTCAGGCGCTTCTGCCCAGTCTGCCGACATATCGGTGCAAGACCGATAGGTGGCCGGCCGCACCAGACGGCCACGCTTCGAGTGACTGGCCATCCCCCCGAGACCTATCTACGCAACGCTACTTTCGCAAAACGTAGAGACGATAGCGGAGTTCCATCGCCACGGCCTTTCAGCGAGCGTGTTGCCGGCCTGTCCGATCGTCGCGAGCCGGCGCTGCTCGTCCTGCGCCTTCGCCTGACATGGCAAAGGACACTCGCAAACTCTGCTGCGGCTTCGACTCGGAACTCTGATGGGGGGGCGAAGGGTGGGCCAGCTTTGGGCCTACCGGCCAAGGGCCGTCACAATTCTTTGACACGAAGCGTGTTGCCTAAAGATTTGGCACTAGTTTCTGTGGCATCGCCCTCAAATTTCGCTAAAACCTCAACCGAGCCGTAAACCGCGTTGTGACGAAGCCCAAAATAGGTTCCGCGGCCGCCCCTGACCGCTTCTGGACGACGCATG
>JBFWTF010000025.1:0-18376 GCA_050247995.1 Methyloceanibacter sp.
TTTCCACAGCGATCAGGCGTTTGTCGCGAGCGTGTTGCAAAGCCTTGGAGCTTTGCGCCACAGTCCCGCACCATGGGACTTCCCGCAGAGCCGCTTCAGCTTCGGCCCTCGCCCTCCTTCGACTTCGAGGAGGAGTCCATGGGCAAGCATCAAGGCCCCGTGGCCGGCATCGACGAGGCCGGGCGCGGACCTTGGGCCGGCCCCGTGGTCGTCGCCGCAGTGATCCTCGATCCCAACCGCATCCCCGAAGGCCTCGACGATTCGAAGCGCCTCACGGCGGAGGCGCGCGAGGACCGTTACGCCGAGATCGTCGCCACCTCGATCGTCTCGGTCGTCGTCGGCCAAGTGAGGCGCATCGACCGCGACAACATCCTGCAAGCGAGCCTGTGGGGCATGCGCGCTTCCTATCGCGGCCTTTGCGTGCCGGTGGGTTCGGCCTTGATCGACGGCCATATCGTTCCGCGCCGCTTCCCCTGCCCCGCGCGCGCCATCGTCGGCGGCGACGGGCTCTCGCTCTCGGTCGCGGCAGCCTCGATCGTCGCCAAGGTCACGCGCGACAGGCTGATGGTGAAGCTTTCACGCCGCTATCGCCGCTACGGCTGGGAGAGCAACAAGGGCTACGGCACGCAGGAACACGCCGCCGCGATCAAGAAGCACGGCGTCTGCACCCATCATCGCCGCTCCTTCAGCCCGATAGAGCGGGCGCTCCGCCTGCTCGAAACCGGCGCGGACGAACTGCCGGTCGAAGCTGCCGAGTGAAAAGCTAAGCCGGAAGCCAAGCGGCGATGCGGCGGGCGATGGTCTCGGCGCCGGGTTCGAGCACGAGCATATGGCCGTGGCCCTCGAGCGCGGCGAAGGTCGCGCCGGGATAGGCTTCAGCCGTCGCCTTCGCCGTCGCCACCGACACCAGGCGGTCGTCGGCGCCCGCGAGGCATAGCACCGGGCAGGTGACGGCTTTGGTATCGACCGCGGTCGCGCCGGTCGCATCGAACATCCAGAAGAACAACTCGAAAAAGGCGCGGCCCGATTCGGGACCGAAGCGATCGAACACGGCGCGCTGCTCATCTTCCGGCACGCGGTTCAAGGTGAGTACGCGGGCGAGAGCGAAATCGGGATTGATGACCCTGTCCCAGAACGCCCCGAGCCCCATCAGGTCCTGGCCCAGCTTCTCCTCGGCTTCGGTCTGCGGCAGCAACCCTGCGCGCGGCGCCGGCGCCACCAGAACGAGCGCGCAAGCGAGCCCCTTGGCGGCAAGGCGCTGGGCGAGGACCGCGCCCATGGAATGGCCGAGAATGACAGGCTGCGGCGGGATCTCCGCGAGGAACGTTTCAAGCTCGGCCTGGTAGTCCGCCATGCCGACGCCGGCGAGCGTTTTCGAGGCATCGCCAGCCCGCGCGCCGTGGCCGATGAGATCGGGGGCGTGACAGGCGAAACCCAGGCCCTCGAACACGGAGCGCCACGTGTCGAAGCACCAGGCTCCTTCATTGGCCCCGTGCAGCATGACGATGTGCTTGGTCATGGCTTCGCCCCTTCGCCGTTGTGGCACGGGCGCCGAACCCAAGCCAGCCTCCGGCGGTTAATTGCGTCTTTACCCTAAATCCGCCAAGCTCTGCCCGCCTCCCGCGCGTATTCGCGGGGCGCTCGCGTTTCTGGTCTCGCGTAACCCGGGTGAAGTCATGCGTATGGGGGATAAGCCGGGAGCCAAGCTCCCGCTCGACAGCGTCATCGTCGGCGATTGCATCGAGGCGCTGAGCCGTCTTCCCGAAGCCTCGGTCGATCTCGTCTTCGCCGACCCGCCTTACAATCTTCAGCTCAACAGCGAGCTTTACCGCCCCGACAACAGCCGCGTCGATGCCGTTGACGACGATTGGGACAAGTTCGGAAGCTTCGCCGCCTACGACGATTTCACGCGGGCATGGCTCGCAGCCTGCCGCCGCGTGCTCAAGCCCGCAGGCTCATTGTGGGTGATCGGCAGCTACCACAACATTTTCCGCGTCGGCGCGACTTTGCAGGATCTCGGCTTCTGGGTCCTCAACGACGTGGTGTGGCGCAAGTCAAATCCCATGCCGAATTTTCGCGGGCGGCGCTTCACCAACGCCCATGAGACGCTGATCTGGGCGTCGATGGGACCGAAAGCGCGCTACACCTTCAACTACGAAGCGATGAAAGCGGTGAACGACGATTTGCAGATGCGCTCGGACTGGCTGTTTCCGATCTGCTCGGGCGCCGAGCGCCTGCGCGAGGAAGGCGGCCGCAAGACCCATCCGACGCAGAAGCCCGAAGCGCTGCTCCACCGCGTCATCCTCTCGTCAAGCCATGCGGGCGACCTCGTGCTCGATCCGTTTCTCGGGTCGGGCACCACGGCGGTCGTGGCCAAGCGGCTCGGCCGCTCCTTCATCGGCATCGAACGCGATCCCGCTTACGCCGAAGCGGCGCGGGCGCGGCTGCGATCGCTCGATGTTTGCGACGCCGCTTCCCTTCAGATCGCCAAGGGCAAGCGCGCCGAGCAGCGCATCCCGTTCGGCACGCTGGTCGAGCTTGGCTTGATCGCGCCCGGCACCGCGCTCTACGATCCCGCGGCGCGGCACGAGGCGAAAGTGCGGGCCGACGGCTCGATCGCCTGCGCCGGCGCGCAAGGCTCGATCCACAAGATCGGCGCGCAGGTGCAAGGAGCGATGGCCTGCAACGGCTGGACGTTCTGGCACTACGAGACTGAAGGGCGGCTCAAGCCGATCGACGATTTGCGCGAGGCCGCGCGCGCGAAGCTCGCGGTTCAGCCCTAGCGTCTCGCGCCTCGCCTTCAAAGGCGTGATCGAGCACCTTCCGCATCACGGAAGGGAGCGCGGCGCGGGAAAGGTCGGCCCGCGCGACAAAGCCGCAAGGGCCGGACGCGACGGCGCGCGCCGGCTTGGCGGCAAGCCCGACATCGGCGCGGTAGACGACAAGCTCGAGGTGGAAATGGGTGAAGCTGTGGGCGACCACGCCCGGCAACCTGCGCCAGCGCGCCTTCAGCGGCGCGTGGAGGCTGAGCGCTTTCCCGTTCGGCCGGGCTTCCTGCCAGGGCGAGGACGGCGTTTCGAGCATGCCGCCGAGGAGGCCTTTGAGCTCCCGCTTGCGGAGAAAAACGGCGCCGTCCTTCCTTACGGCAACGAAGGCAGCGGCGCGGCGCGTAGGCCGCTCGCGCTTCTCCTCGCGGGCGGGAAGCGCGGATGCGATTCCTTCGGCAAAGCCGCGGCAGTCGGGCCGTAGAGGGCAGAGCGCACAAGAGGGACGCCGCGGCGTGCAGATCGTGGCGCCGAGATCCATCATCGCTTGCGCGAAATCGCCCGCGCGTTTGGCGGGGGTCAAGGTCTCGGCCAGCGCCCTGATCTCGGCCTTCGCGCCCGGGAGCGGGGCGGTCACGGCGAAGAGGCGCGCGACCACGCGCTCGATATTGCCGTCAACGGGGGTTGCGCGTTCGCCGAAGGCAATGGCGGCGATCGCGGCCGCGGTATAGTCGCCGATGCCCGGAAGCTTGCGGAGCGCGGCCGCGCTGTGCGGAAATTTTCCGTCATGCTCCTCCGCCACGGTGCGGGCGCAAGCGTGCAGGTTGCGCGCCCGCGCGTAGTAGCCGAGCCCGGCCCAGGCGGCGAGCACCTGGCCAAGCTCGGCGGACGCGATCGCCTTCACGTCCGGCCATTGGCGCAAGAAGGCGGCGTAGCGCGGCAGCACCGCCTTCACCGTCGTCTGCTGGAGCATGATCTCGCTCAGCCATACGCGGTAAGGGTCCGGCGTCTCGCCGGGGTGCGCCCGCCACGGCAAGTCGCGCCGCTCGCGTCCGTACCAGGCGAGCAGCGAAGCGGCGATACTCCGCCCCCCTCGCCCGGCGTTTCTCTTCTGCATGATCCGAACTCCGGCCGCGCCTCGCCCCCTGCCATGGTGTAAGCTCGGTGGAATCGAAGCAAGCGGCGGCCGCCATCCCTCCACCGGCGACTTCAGGACCATGGACGAGCGCGAGCGCAGAGCATTGGCGAGAGCGGCGGCCGCGGCGCGGCCGATCGGGGCGTTTTCGGCGAGTGCGCTCGACCCGGCGGCCCGCGCCCGCGGCTTCGCCACGGCGGCGCTGCTCGCCGAGTGGCCCTCGATCGTCGGCGCCGAGCTTGCCCAGTTCACCATTCCCGACCGGGTGGTGTGGCCGCGCCACCAACGGGACGAGAGCGGCGAGACGGTGCGGCATCAGGGGCGGAAGGAGGATGGCGCTATCCTCATCCTTCGCGTCGATGGGCCGCGCGCCATCGAGGTGCAGTACCGCTCCCGCCAAATCCTCGAGCGGGTCAACGGCCATTTCGGCTATCGCGCCGTGGCGGAAATGCGCATCTTGCAGGCGCCGGTCACGCGAAAACCCGCGCCCGCCCGGCCGGCCCAAGAGGCCATCGAGCCTGCGGCCCTGCCGCCCTCGGCCTCGATCGAGGATGACGGCCTGCGGGAAGCCTTGATGCGGCTTGGCTCAGCCCCGAGGCCCAAGCCTTAAGGCGCATTTCGGCGCTTCCTCGCTCTTGCCATGAGGGACCGGTATCAACGATTGTAGGCCTGCCCGGCCAAAGGGCGTGGACATCCATCATCTGGAGTAGAGAGCGTGGCAAAGAACGAGAAAAAGGCGGCTGGCCAATCCGAACCCGCGGGGGCTTCGGGCGCTGCGGACAGGGCGAACAACCTCTGGCTTTACGCGCTCGGCGCCGTCGCCGCCGTTGCGGTCGCCGCCGGGATCTTCCTGTGGCGCGACGGCTCGACCGGCGTCGCCGTCGGCGACAAATCGAACCCCGACCTCGCCGCGCTGATGCAGCCCGGACCGTTGCCCGACATCGTCCTCGGCAAGGAGGATGCGCCCAACACGATCGTCGAATACGCCTCGATGACGTGTCCCCATTGCGCCACGTTTCACAAGACCGTGCTGCCGGAGCTGAAGACCAAATACATCGACACCGGGCAGGCCCGATTGATCTTGCGCGAGTTCCCGCTCGACCAGCTCGCGGCGCAGGCGTCGATGATCGCGCGCTGCGCCGAGACCGACCGCTACTACCCGATGGTCGGGGCCATGTTCGAAACCCAGGAGGCCTGGGCGGTCGCGGGAGCAGAGGGCCCCGAGAAGCTGTTGCAGATCGCCAAGCAAGCCGGCTTCACCAAGGAGAAGTTCGACGAGTGCATCCAAGACAAGGCCTTGTTCGACAAGATCGTCGAGACGCGCACGCTGGGGCATGAGACCTTCGGCGTCGATTCCACGCCTTCCTTCTTCGTCAACGGCAAGCGGCTGACCGGCGAGCAGACGGTGGCTGCGTTCGAGGCCCTGTTCTCCGGCGTGGCGGGCGCGGCACCGGAAGGCGCGGCAGGCGCGGGCGGCGACAAGGATGAAGCGCCGGGCGAGGCCGGGACGCCTCCGGGCGAGTAGGTGTCGCCGTGATGCGCCTCCGCGCGGCCAAGGCGCCGGTTGCTCTTGCGGTGGCGCTGGCGCTTGCCGGTTGCGGCGGCGGGGCCGCGGGCCCCACGCCGCCGATCGACAAGGCGACCTACGTTCCGCCGCAAGCCGAGCTGATGGCGCCGGGACCGCTCGGAGAACGCGCGCTCGGCAGGGCCGACGCGCCCGTCACCGTGATCGAGTATGTCTCGCTCACCTGCCCGCATTGCGCCAATTTCCACAAGACCGTGTTCCCGCGCGTGAAGAAGGAGTTCATCGACACCGGCAAGGTTCGCTACATCGTCAGGGAGTTTCCCATCGGCCGCTCGTCCGGGAACGCCGCCATCGCCAATCGCTGCGCGCCGGAGGACAAGTATTTCTACGTCCTCGGCCAGTTGCTCACCCGGCAGCCGGAATGGGTCAGCCAGGAGGTGCGCCTCGACGCCATCTTCGCGGTCGCCAAGTCGGGTGGACTGACGCGCGAGGCGTTTGACAGCTGCCTATCGAATCAAACCATTATCGATGGCTTGAACGAGGTAAAGCAGCGGGGGCGGCAATTTGGCGTGATCGGCACGCCGACCTTCTTCATCAATGGCCGAAAAGCCCAAGGAGAGGTCACGTTCGAAGAGATCAAGGCCATGATCGAGCAGACGCCGGCGCCGGTTCCGGCTCCGTCGTAACCCGCGAGAGTTCGCGTTTGCCGTTTGCCCCGCTCCCGATCCTCTTCAAGCGTTGCGCTCCGAGTTGCTCAACCCGCCATCGCGGGCATAAACCCCACGAGTTTTTCGCATTGAGGGCAGATCGCACGTGAAGATTACCCGTCTTCGCCTTCTCGGCTTCAAGTCCTTCGTCGAACCGACCGAGCTTCTGATCGAGCCGGGGCTGACCGGCGTGGTCGGGCCCAATGGCTGCGGCAAATCGAACCTGCTCGAGGCGCTGCGCTGGGCCATGGGCGAGACCTCGTATAAGAGCATGCGCGGCGCGGCCATGGAGGACGTGATCTTCGCCGGCTCAGAGGATCGCCCCTCGCGCAACAGCGCCGAGGTCACCCTTTTCATCGACAACAGCGCGCGCAAGGCGCCGGCCGAGTTCAACGATGCCGACGCGCTCGAGGTGACGCGGCGGATCGAGCGCGAGGCGGGCTCGGCCTACAAGGTCAACGGCCGGGACGTGCGCGCCCGCGACGTCAGGCTCCTGTTCGAGGACGCGGCAACCGGCGCCCGGTCGCCCGCACTCGTGCGCCAGGGCCGGATCGGCGAGATCGTCAATGCCGGGCCGCAAGAGCGCCGGCGCGTGCTCGAGGACGCGGCCGGCATCGCCGGACTGCACAGCCGCCGGCACGAGGCCGAGCTCAGGCTCGCCGCCACCGAGGCCAACCTCACCCGCCTTGCCGATTTGATCGGACAGCTCGGCTCCCAGCTCCAGGCGCTGAAGCGCCAAGCGCGCCAGGCGCAGCGCTATCGCGAAATGTCCGGCAAGATCCGCTCCGCCGAGGCGCTTCAGCATCACCTCACCTGGGTCGGCGCTTGCGCCCATGTCGACGAGGAAGAGGCGTCGTTCCAGCACGCGCTCGCCGTCGTGGCCCAGGAGACGCGAGCGGAGGGCGAGGCGTTGCGCCAGCAGGCGGAGGCCGCCGAGAAGCTCCAGCCCTTGCGCGACGAGGAGGCGGCCCGCGCCGCGGTGCTGCATCGCTTGAGCGTCGAGCGCGACGCGCTCGATCGCGAGGAGGCCCGCGCCAAGGCGCGCCAGGCCGAGCTCGAGACCAGGCTCGCCCAGGCCTCGCGCGATCTCGCCCGCGAAGAGGAGCACATCGCCGAGGCCGAGGGCATCTTGCGCCGTCTCGGCGAGGAGAAGCGCCGCCTCGAGGCGGCAAGCTCGCGCGACCATGAAGAGCCGCAACTGCGCGCCGCCGCCGCCAAGGCCAAGGCGGCGCTCGACGCCGCCGAGGAGACCTTGCGGGCGGCGACCACGGCGCTCGCCGAGGCGCGCGCCGAGCGCGGCAAGCGCGAAGGCGACAAATCGGAGTTGCAGGCGCGCATGGCGCGGCTCGAAGCGCAAGGCGCTGAGATCGAGGCCGCGCTTGCGAGGGCCGAGGCCGAAAGCGGCGGCGACGGAAAATTGCAGGCTCTCCATGCCACCTTGGCCGAATTGTCGGCCAACGTGCAGAGGGTCGAGGTCGAGCTTCAAGCGGCCGAGGCCGAGGAGGACGCGGCGCTCAAGTCCGAGGCCGAGACGCGCGCGGCGGCAGCGGCGGCGAAGCTCGCAAGCCAGGAGCTCGAGACCGAGCTTGCCACGCTGACCAAGCTGCTGGCGCCCGCCCATGACTGGTCGCCGATCGTTGACGAGATCAGGATCGCATCGGGCTACGAGCAGGCGCTCGGCGCGGCGCTGGGCGACGATCTCGACGCCGCGAGCGAGGAGACGGCGCCGGCGCATTGGCGGCTGACCGCGGTTGCGGACGGCGATCCCGCCTTGCCCGAGGGCGCGACCCCGCTCAGCAAATTCGTCAAAGGCCCGGAGGTTCTGGCGCGCAGGCTCGGGCAGATCGGCGTGGTCGAGGCCGCGCAGGGCGGCAGGCTCCAGACCAAGCTCGCGCCGGGCCAGAGGCTCGTGTCGAAGGACGGCGATCTCTGGCGCTGGGACGGTTACAGCCTGAAAGCGGGAACCGACAGCGCGGCCGGTGCGCGGCTCGTCGAGCGCAAGCGCCTCGCCGCGCTTAAGGACGACGCCGCCAAGGCCGAGGCGCTTGCGGCCGAGGCGGAAGCTGGGCGCGACCGGGAAGCTTCCCGCGCCGAACGCGCCAAGGTTCTCACCAAGGCCCTGCGCCAGGAAGCCAAGGAGGCGCACGCCGAGCTCGACCGCACGCGCGACGCCATCGCCGCTTCCGAGCACGCGGCGCAGGCCACGAGCAAGGAGCTCGGGGCGCTGACAGAGGCATTGAGCCGCACGCGGGCCGCCCTCGGCGAGGCCGACGCTCAAGGTGCGGCGATCGCTTCGGCGCTGCTCGACCTTGCCTCGCTCGCGGGGCTCGAAACGGCGTTGCAGGCGGCGCAAGGCACCGCCGATCAGAGCCGCCAGGCCGCGGCCCGGGCCGAAGCCGCGCTCGAAGGTTTCGAGCGCGAGGTCAGGCTGCGGCAAGAGCGGATGGAATCGATCGGCGAGGAAGAAGAGCTGTGGGAAAAGCGCATCGCCAATGCGCGCGACCAGATCCTGACCTTGCGCGCCCGCGAGGAAGAGACGAGCGCCGATCTCGCCGCGCTGGCGAATCTCCCCGCCGAGATCGAGCAGCGCCGGATGAAGCTGTTCGACGCCATCGCCGGCGCCGATCACGAGAGGGCCAAGGCCGCCGACGAGCTCGCTCTGGCCGAGACGGCGCTGAAGGAGCGCGAGAAGGCTTTGCGCGAGGTGCAGGAGCGGCTGGCCGAGGCGCGCGAGGCGCGCGCCCGCGGTGAGGCGCGGCTCGAGGCTGCGCGCGAACGACGCGGCGACGCGGCGCGGGCCATCCGCGAGCAGCTCGACTGCGCGCCGGAGGCCTGCCTGCCGCTCGCGGGCCTGAAAGAGGGCGCGGAGCTGCCGCCGCTCGCCGAGGTCGAGGCGCGGCTGCTCAAGCTCAAGGCCGAGCGCGAGCGGCTCGGCGGCGTCAATCTCATGGCCGAGGAGGAAGAAGCCCAGCTCGCCGCCCAGCTCGAAGAGATGGAGCGCGAGAAGGCCGACGTCGAGGCCGCCATCGCCCGGCTCAGGCAAGGCATCGCCAATCTGAACCGCGAGGGCAGGAAGCGCCTGCTCGAAGCCTTCGATGCCGTCAACGGCCATTTCGTGCGGCTGTTCAAGACGCTGTTCGGCGGCGGCGCGGCCGAGCTCAAGCTGGTCGATTCCGACGACCCGCTGGAGTCGGGGCTGGAGATCTTCGCCTGCCCGCCCGGCAAGCGGCTTCAGGCGCTGACGCTGCTCTCGGGCGGCGAGAAGGCCCTGACGGCGCTCGCGCTCATCTTCGCCGTGTTCCTCACCAATCCCTCGCCGATCTGCGTGCTCGACGAGGTCGATGCCCCGCTCGACGACGCCAATGTCGAGCGCTTCTGCCGGCTGATGGAGGAGATGGCGAAGGAGACCGATACGCGCTTCCTCATCATCACCCACCACCCGCTCACCATGTCGCGCATGAGCCGGCTGTTCGGGGTGACCATGGCCGAGCGGGGCGTGAGCCAGCTCGTCTCGGTCGATCTCGAAACGGCCGAGCGGCTGCGCGACGCGGGCTAGGGCGAAAGGGCCGATTCCTTAGGGTTTCGGCTCCTGTCCGACTTCCTTGACAGCCCGAAATCCGCAACTAAAGTGCCGGCCAAGCTTGGGACCAGCCGGTCCTAAAGGCCTTCCCGGAACTTGAGCAGCGCCAATGGCCGGAGCCGAGAACAAGTCCGGCCGCAAGGGTAATGGCCGTGGCGCCGACAGTCTTCGGCAGCGGCTCGATGCCCTTGGCGAAAAGCTCGAGGAGGCCCAAAACCGGCACGGACAGGCCGTTCCGGCCGCGCCGCAAAGCCAGGGAGGCGCGTTCGGCCAGGCGCTCCGGCTCGGGGTCGAGCTGGTCGCCGGCGTTGCGGTCGGGGGGTTCATCGGCTGGGGGCTCGACCGCTGGTTGGGTACGGCGCCCTTCCTGATGGTGGTCTTCCTCGGCCTCGGCGCCGCCGCGGGGATTATGAACGTGGTGCGGACCGCCAAGCGCATGCAGGCGAAAGCGGCATCCGGCAAGGATCTGCCGAGCGTGAACGACGACGATGACGATTAGGGGCATGTGGCAGTGATCGAGGCAGCCTTAGCCGCAGAGGAAGCGGGACACGGACACGGCGGCGGGTCGGCCGGCGGCATGCCGGACCCCATGCATCAGTTCGAGATCAAGCGGATCATCCCGCTCGAGCTGTTCGGGTTCGATGCGTCCTTCACCAACTCCGCCCTGTTCATGGTGATCGCCGCCACGCTCATCACCCTGTTCACGCTCTACGCCATGCGCGGGCGCGCGCTCGTGCCGACGCGGCTGCAATCGGTCGCCGAGCTGTCCTACCAATTCGTGGCCAATATGGTGCGCGACAATGTCGGCACCGCGGGGATGAAGTATTTCCCCTTCGTCTTCACCCTGTTCATGTTCGTGCTCGCGCTGAACATGCTCGGCATGATGCCCTACTCCTTCACCGTGACGAGCCACATCATCGTCACCTTCGCGCTCGCGGCCTTCATCTTTCTCGGCGTGACGCTGATCGGTTTCGTCAAGCACGGGGTGAAGTTCCTCAAATTCTTCGTGCCCGAGGGCGTGCCGATGCTGATGCTGCCGCTGCTCGTGGTGATCGAGGTAATCTCCTATCTGACGCGCCCGATCTCGCTCTCGGTGCGGCTGTTCGCCAATATGATGGCCGGGCACACCATGCTGAAAGTGTTCGGCGCTTTCGTCGTGGCGCTCGGCTTCCTCGGCGGGTGGGCACCGCTCGCCTTCATGGTGGCGTTCACGGGGCTGGAAATCCTGGTCGCGTTCCTCCAGGCCTATGTGTTCGCCATCCTGACCTGCATCTATCTCAACGACGCGCTTCACATGCATCACTAGACAATCGGTTCCAACGCAAACATCGTTCGAAGGAGAGAAGACATGGATCCAGCGGCAGCAAAATTGATCGGCGCAGGCCTTGCCTCGATCGCGCTCGTCGGCGCGGGCGTCGGCATCGGCACGATCTTCGGCAACTACCTGCAGGGCGCGCTCCGCAACCCGTCGGCGGCGCCGACGCAGTTCGCCAACCTCCTGCTCGGCTTCGCTCTCGCCGAAGCGACGGGTCTGTTCGGCCTCGTGGTCGCGCTCATCATCCTGTTCGTGTTCTAGCCGGCGCCTTCGCGCGACAAGCGCGGAGGCCATGAGGCGACCATGCCGCAGCTCAACCCTCTCGATTGGGGCCCGCAGCTCATCTGGCTGCTGCTCACCTTCGGCGTTCTCTACCTGCTGATGGTGTATGTGGCCCTGCCGCGCATCGGCTCGGTGATCGAGGCGCGCGCCGCCCGCATCGCCGGCGACCTCGCCACGGCGGAGAAACTCCGGCGCGAGACCGAGGAGGCGATCGCCGCCTACGAGCAGGCCTTGGCCGAGGCCAAGCAGAAAGCTCACGCCATCGTCGAGGAGGGACGCGCCAAGCTCAAGCAAGAGACGGCGGCCGAGCGCGCGCGGCTCGAAAGCGATCTCGCCAAGAAGGGCGCGGAGGCCGAGGCCCGCATCGAGAAGGCCAAGGCTTCGGCGATGAAGGACGTGAGCACGGTCGCGGCCGATGTCGCCTCCGACATCGTGCGCCGTCTCATCGGGGTGGCACCGCCCAAGGCCGAGATTGAGAAGGCGGTCGGCGCCGCGCGTAAGGGATGACCATGGACTTTTTGTTCGAGCCAGAATTTTGGGTCGCGGTTTCCTTCTTCCTCTTCGTCGGGACCGTGCTCTATCTCGGCGTGCACAAGAAGATCGCAGCCGCGCTCGACGCGAGAGCCGCCGCCATCGCCAAGGAGCTCGACGAGGCGAAGCGCCTGCGCGAGGAGGCCGAGAAGGTGCTGGCCGATTACCGGAAGAGGCAGGGCGACGTCGCCAAGGAGACAGGGGCGATCATCGACCTCGCCGCCAAGGAGGCCGAGATCCTTACCGCCGAGACCCGCCGCGCGATGAAGGAGAGCTTCGAGCGGCGCATGAAGCTTGCCGAGGACAAGATCGCCCGCGCCGAGACCGAGGCCTTGCGCGAGGTGCGCGCCGTGGCCGCGGACGCCGCCATCGCCGCGGCGCGGACCGTGATCGCGGAAAATCTAAACCCCGAGACCGCCGACAAGCTCGTCAGCCAGGGCATCGACGCGCTCAAGGGCCGGCTGAACTAAGCCTTACCAATTTGGCGTTTGATCGCCGCGCGGCTAGCCGCTGGCGGAGGGGCGCGCGACGTCGATATCGCACCAGGCGGGCCCGGTCTTAAGCACGGCCGCGAGCTGGTCGAGCGAATGGAGCGCGTCGTGGAGCGCGAGCGACACCTCGTCGCCACCTTCAGCGGGCGCGTCCTCGATGAAGGCGTAATCCTTCAGGATCTCGAGCGCCCGTTCCATCGAGGCGACGGCCGCCTCGTTCTTGTCGATCTGCAACCGCGTCGAGGATTCGTGCCAGTCGAGCACGCGCGCCAGCATGTTGTCGCCTCTGGCCTTGCGCTGGATGCGCGCGCGCAAGCGCGCCACGCGCTCGATGGCGCGCTTCTGGCCCGCGATCGTCGTCCGGCGCTCGGCCATATCCTCGCGGATCGCCGCCTCGATCAGGGCGCCGATATCCATCCCGGTCAAATCCTGCTCGGCGTGGATGATGAGCCCGAGCTTCTGGGCGATGACCTCGACCGCGCTCGCATCGAAATTGTTGGGACGCGGCTGCTCGATCTCGCCGGTCTCATCGTAGCGTTCGCGGCAGCGCGGATTGGAAAGGACGGCATAGGCGGTGGCGAGCTCGCCGAAGGCGCCGACGGAGCCGCCGCTATCGGGGTGGGAGGACTTGGCCTTGCGCCGGTAGGCCCGATGGATTTCGTCGCGGGCGGCATCGCGCCCAATCCCGAGAATTCGATAGAGGTCCTTCACCGCCGATCCCCCGTACGCAACCACCGCCACATCAACGCAGAACTTGCGGATTCGTAGCAAGCCCGCTCGATCAAATTTGGGCACGACCGTGGAAACAGGGGGGCGCCGTCCCTCCCCTCGCGCCCTCCGGGAGCGCACGGCCGTTGTTACAGTAAAATCTTAGCCCGCACCGGCAACGTTCCGGTCGAAAGCAACGAATATCTTGTAGTCCTGAGGCCTCGTCCCGACCGCGACCGGGAACGAGATTTCCCTGACCAGGGAGAAATAGCCGGCCGACTGCCCGGGCGCGACCGAGGCGGTGACTTTCATCTTGTCGGACGCCAAAGTGTTCTGCTGGAGACCCGCCGCACGGACAGTCACGCCGAGCGTGACGGCGCCGGGGCCTCCTTTCGGCCCAAGCAGCACCCGTCCGGCGAAGCCGTATTTGACCACGACGCGGTCGGCGAAGAGCTGGCACTCGCGCGCCATCTTGGTGATCTCGCCGCGATGCACTACAGCGTTGGTATCCCCCACCTTGTCGGGTTGATAGATGGTGAGCAGGCGGTCGCGGGGCCAGGCGACGACTTGGGGGCAGTTGGCGCTATAGCCGGTGGGCAGGCTCGCCAGATCGACCCTGGCGGTCTCGAGCGCGCTCGTCTGGGGCGGCAAGCCGTCGTCCTCGCTCGAGCCGAAGGGGTTGGAAAAGCGCGGGACGGAACAGCCGGAGAGGACTGCCGGCGCGATGGCCGCCCCGATAAGGGCGCATCGCCACAGCCATGATCGCGCGTCGGTACGCCTCACCTGACCCCGTCCTCGGCTTGACATGCCAGGCTCGCGCGCCTGATATGCCGCTCGATCTGGCAAATGTCTTGAAATCTCGCGGGTTGCCGGTCTTTGACTTTCGCGCGCAAACTAGACCCCGCGGGGGAGCGCGACAAGGCCAGACTGAGCCCGCCCGAAGTCAGACTGACGCATCTTCCGGGACGACGATGACCGGTTCCAACAAGGCCAACGGGCGGAGCCCCGAACCCCCTTCGCTCACGATCTATCTGGCCGCGCCGCGCGGATTTTGCGCCGGCGTGGACCGGGCGATCCAGATCGTGGAGCTGGCGCTCGCCAAGTACGGCGCGCCCGTCTATGTGCGCCATGAAATCGTGCATAACCGCTATGTGGTTGAGAGCCTCAAGGCCAAGGGCGCGATCTTCGTCGAAGAATTGGACGAAATCCCGGATACCGGCGCCCCAATTGTGTTTTCGGCCCATGGCGTGCCGAAGGCGGTGCCGGCGGCGGCGCGGGCGCGGAACCTGTTCTACCTCGACGCCACCTGCCCCTTGGTGTCGAAGGTCCATGTCGAGGCGGAGCGACAATTCCGCGAGGGCCACGAAATCCTCCTGATCGGCCATAGCGGCCATCCCGAGGTGGTCGGCACCACGGGTCAACTGCCAGAGGGCGCCGTGACGCTGATCGAGACGGTGGAGGATGCGCTCGCCTTCGTTCCGCGCGATCCCGGCCGGCTTGCCGTCATTACCCAGACCACGCTCTCGGTGGACGACACCAGGGAGATCCTCAACGCGCTCAGGGCGCGCTTTCCGCGCATGGTGACGCCGCGCAAGGACGACATCTGCTACGCCACGACCAATCGTCAGGAGGCGGTGAAGCGGATCGCGCCCGCCTGCGAGCGCATGATCGTGGTCGGCTCTCCCAACAGCTCGAACTCGCTTCGCCTGGTGGAGGTGGCCGAGCGGGCCGGTTGCCCTTCGGCGCTTCTGATCCAGCGCGCGGCCGAGATCGACTGGGACCTGTTCAAGGGGATATCCCGGCTCGGGGTGACGGCGGGAGCGTCGGCGCCCGAAGTTCTGGTCGATGAGATCATCGACGCCTTCAAGGCGCGTTTCGCGGTCAAGGTCGAGAGCGTCACCAACGCGGAAGAGAGCGTCGCCTTCAAGCTTCCGCGCGAGCTCAGAGAAATGCCGGCACGCTAGATGGCAGTTTATACCGACGTTTCCGACGAAGAGCTCGAGGCCTTCATTGGAAGCTACGACATCGGCGCGCTGACCTCTTTCAAGGGCATCGCCGAGGGCGTGGAGAACTCCAACTACCTGGTTCATACCGAGAGCGGGCGCTACATCCTCACGCTCTACGAGAAGCGCGTGCGAAGCGAGGACCTGCCCTATTTCCTCGCCCTGATGGAGCACCTGGCCGCGCGCGGCATCACCTGCCCGTTGCCGGTGCGCGACCGCGCGGGACGCACCTTACGGACGCTCGCGGGACGTCCCGCGGCGCTCATCACCTTTCTCGAAGGGCTGTCGATGCGGCGCCCTTCGATCGAGCATTGCGCCGGGCTCGGCGATGCGCTCGCGCGCTTCCACGTCGCGGGAAGCGATTTTCCCATGCGGCGCGCCAACAGCCTGTCGCTCCCCGGCTGGCAGGCCCTGTTCGCCACGATCGGGCGCACGGCCGACGGCATCGCGCGCGGGCTTTCCGCCGTCATCGAAAAGGAGCTCAAGCATCTCGAGGGCAAATGGCCGAAAGACTTGCCCGAGGGGGTCATTCACGCCGACCTCTTCCCCGACAACGTCTTCTTCCTCGGCGACAAGGTCTCGGGCCTGATCGACTTCTATTTCGCCTGCAACGACATGCTCGCCTACGACGTCGCCGTCTGCCTCAACGCCTGGTGCTTCGAGAGCGACGGCAGCTTCAACGTCACCAAGGCGCGCGCTTTGCTCGAGGCCTACGAAAAGGTGAGGCCCTTGACCCGCGCCGAGCTCGACCGGCTGCCGACGCTGGCGCGGGGCGCCGCGCTCAGATTCCTCCTGACGCGAACCTACGACCTCATCAACACCGACGCGAATGCATTGGTGAAGACCAAGGACCCGAACGAATATCTCCGCAAGCTTCGTTTCCATCAGCGGGTGAAGTCCACGCGCGAATACGGGCTGAAAGAGGCGTGAGCATGGGGGCGCGGCCCAAGATCATCATCCATACCGACGGCGCCTGCTCGGGCAATCCCGGGCCCGGCGGTTGGGGCGTGATCCTCGAATCGGGCGCGCATCGCAAGGAGCTCTCGGGCGGCGAGCAGCTCACCACCAATAACCGCATGGAGCTGATGGCGGCGATCGTTGCGCTCGAGACCTTGAAGGCGCCTTCGGACGTCGATCTCTACACCGACTCGAACTATCTCCGCGGCGGCATCACGAGCTGGATCAAGGGCTGGAAGAAGAACGGCTGGCGCACGGCGGACCGCAAGCCGGTGAAGAACGCCGAGCTGTGGGAGCGGCTGGAGAAGGCGGCGGCGCGGCACGAGGTACGCTGGCACTGGGTCAAGGGCCATGTCGGCCATGATGCCAATGAACGCGCCGACGAGCTCGCGCGCGAGGGCATGGCGCCGTTCCTCGCGGGGCGCGGCGCCCGCTCCGAGAAAGCCGATTAGAGGCTTTCGAGGATTTTTTCCGCGGTGCTTTCGACGGCGACGCCGGGCGATTCCTCGACGTTCAGCGCCTTCACCACGCCGTCCTCAACGAGGGCGGCGTAGCGCTTCGAGCGCGTGCCGAGACCGATGCCGCTGCCGTCGAAATCCATGCCGATCTTGCGCGTGAACTCGGCATTGCCGTCAGAGAGCAGCAGCACCTTGCCCTTGGCGCCGGAGCTCTCCTCCCAGGCGGAAAGCACGAAGGGATCGTTCACGGCGATACAGGCCACGGTATCGACGCCCCGCCTCTTGAACTCGGCAGCTTTGGCGATGAAGCCAGGCAGGTGCTTGATGTGGCAGGTCGGGGTGAAGGCCCCCGGCACCGCGAACACAACCACCTTCTTGCCGCCGAACACCTCACGCGTGGTCAGCGCCTTGATCCCGTCAGCATCCATGACCCTGAACGTCGCCTCAGGCAGGCGCTCTCCTACAGCAATGGCCATCACTACTCTCCTTGAGACCGCTTCCGGGCGCGGACCATAGCTTCTCGAGTCCTTCCGGCCAAGTCGCTTCCCGGATGAGCCGCTCGGGGGCCCTATTCGGCCTTCCACATCGTCTCGGTCGAGCCTTGGTCGGAGACGAGGACAAGGCGCAAGGTCTTGCCTTTGATCGCGGCGGCCTCGTCGGCCGAGGCGAAGGTGACGGCGAAGCGCGCCTTGCCGTCCGCCCCAGCGCCGAGCGGCGCCGGTACCGGCACGTAGACATCGCCGCCGTCGATGAAGAGATCGACCCCGGTCGCGCCTTCCGGAAAGACGGCGGCGATCACAAGCTTCGGCGCATCGCCGTCGAGCGCAGATTCAACGCCGGCGACTTCAGGCAGGAGGCCCGCATGCGCGGCTTTCGGCACTTGCGCCAAGGCCTCGTCGAGCAGGAGCGCTTCTCCCTTCTCGGCCGCGGCGGGAAGCGCCAGGCTCAAATTCACTTCGTTCGGGATGCACAAATCCTTGCACAGGCCATAAGAGAAGGCGAGCTTGAGCTCGATCGGCTCGCCGTCACGCTCGGGCGTAAGCTTGACCGGAAACAGCACATCGCCGCTGTAACCGATCGCGACCCCTCCGGCTTCGTCGAAGCGGTGCGGGGCCGGATAGAGCACTTCCGCGCTTTTCAGATTTTTCGATCCCGTCCAGTCGAATTCCGGTGGCACGCCCGAATCGCCCGGGTTGCGCCAATAGGTCTTCCAGCCGGGGTCCATGCGGAGCTGAATGCCGGCAACGCGCGCCGATCCAGTTTCGGCGCCGGTCGTTCCCGCAATGAGCCTCACCGCGGAATCGTTGGCGGCCGTCCATGATGTCGCGCTCGCAGCCCCGGCCCAAGCGCCGGCCACGCCACCGCTCCAAATCGCGGCAAGGGCGATGAGCGGGAGGCGTATCGGTTGTCGCAGAGAAAGGGATCGCATCTCGACTTCCAGGTTCAAAGCAATTCGCGGCCGAATTTAGCGGCAATGCCAAGCCAGCGCGACGTCAAGACGAACAAAAAAGCCTCACGCCTTTGTGAGCGCAATGCGGCGAAAGCGCCACGCTTGCCTCAATTGCCGGAAAGCCCTCTTCCCAACGCGCGCAACTGCTGTAGTCTTGTTCCCATGTCAGCGCGAAGCGCTCCAAAACGACCGAAGGGACCGGGCTATCTCGACGGCCAATTGCTCATCGCCATGCCGGCCATGGGCGATCCGCGCTTTGCCCGTTCGGTGATCTATCTCTGCGCCCATTCCGCCGACGGGGCCATGGGCATCATCATCAACCAGCGCGCGCCCAATATCAGCTTCACCGAGCTTCTCGAGCAGCTCAACATCGTGCCAGCGGAAGACCGCATCAGCCTGCCCGCCCCTCTTCACGCCATGGCCGTGCATCTCGGCGGACCGGTCGAGACGGGCCGCGGCTTCGTGCTGC
>JBFWTF010000026.1:0-17674 GCA_050247995.1 Methyloceanibacter sp.
GCGATCTCGTCCTTGGTGTAGAGCGCGCCGACCATCCAGTTCGGCACGGCCGCGCCGGTGTAGCGCGCATCGGGCGCGTCTTCATTGCCCACCGCCTGGCAGTAGGCCACGGCATCGGTGAACGGCTTGTCGGCGGCGCGCGCCGGGACGAGACTGGCAGCGAACAACGCGAGCGCCGCGGCGAGAACAAGGAATGGCGCTTGAAGGGACGTCGCTGCCTGGCTCACATGATCCTCGCGGTGTTGCTGACCTTCATTTCCACTGATCGTAATAGCTTTGACTTTGACCGGCGCGAGGCGGCCGGGCAAGAGGCGTCGCCCGGGTCATGTCTGCCCCTGCCAGGGCATAGGCCTTCGCCGTGACGGCGTTCATGGCCTCCTCCACTTGGCGGCGGTAACGCTTCAAGTCTTCGGCGTTCGCCTCGCTCGGGACGTAGATCGGATCGCCCATGGCGATGCCGAGCCTCGAGAAGGGCAGGTTGATGGTCATGCGGCTCCAGGAGTTCGCGGACCAATAGCGCGAGCTCGCGACGGCGAAAGGAACGATGGGCCGCCCCGAGCGGCTGCCGATCAAGACGATGCCGAGGCCCGCCTTGCGCGCCGGCCCCGGGGGTACGTCCGCGGTCAAGGCGATGCTGAACCCTTCCCTGAGCGAGGCAATCAGCCCATGCGCCGCCTCCGCCCCGCCGCGGTCGCGATCGCCGCTGCGGCCGGCCGCGCCGGCGCCGCGAACGAGCCCGAGACCGAAATGGCGCAGAATGCGCGCCAGAGCTTCCGCATCCTCGTGCCGCGCGACGATGGCGCGGCCGGGAACGTCGCGCGGATAAATCCCCGGCAAGAGGAAGAATTGCCCGTGCCACAACGTGATGATGGCAGGATGAAGCTCGCGTCCCCGCTTCATGAAGTCGGGAGGATCGGCGACGATCGTCGAGGTCTTGATGACGAGCTTGATGTAGTTGACGACGACGGGGGCGAGCAGGATTTGCACGGGCCGGCGCAGGCGCATCCTCTGCCGGCGCACCCACGGATTCTTCCAAAACGACGCCACCGATCAACTCCGCGGGCACGCGGTACACGAGGCTGAATTGGCAGCCCGGGCCCATGGCTTCTATGGGTCAAAAACAGGTTCGAGACCAGCGTTTTTCTGGTGCCGGCCCGGCGCCGCGAGCGCAACTGGCGGCTGCGCTCTTCGCGCCAAACGGATAGGCGTCCCCAAACGGCTAACCCTTGCGGCACAAACATGGGGCGATCGCCCGGCGGGGCTGCTATCCTCCACCGAGCCGCCTCACTCTTTGCGGGAGGAGATGCGAATGAAATCCGAGATGAAATTCCTGGCGATTGCCGCGGGTACCGCCCTGATTGGCTTGGCCACGTTGATATCCCCGGTCATGGCGGGGTCCGATGACGTTTATTGGTGGTGCTGGAAGCAGGCCGATTATGTCAGGCCCGCGCTCGATCCGCGCGGCAAGGAAGGGTGGGTGGCGAACTGCGTCGCCGACCACACCCCGCCGCTCACAGGGCGCAAGAAGAAGCGCACGAACAATTATTGACGATTGTCGCTGTTGCAGGGCAGGGGCGCCTGGCACCCCCGCCGAGAGGTCAACGCGCAAGCGAGGTCGCAGGATGAAGAAGCTGATCGTCGCCTTGGCAATGGGGTTCGCGCTCGCCGGTGTCGAGGTTGGCGCAAGCGGGGCGGAAGCCGCGTCGAGCTTTTGCAAGCAGCGTTACAATGTCTGCCTTGCGCGCTGCCCGGAACGGCTGACCTGCGATCGCCGCTGCCGAGTGCAGTACAAATATTGCATCAACCCCTATCCCTATCTCGGCGCCCTGCTGTAACGCGCTCAGGGTCGGTCTCATGAGTTCAACCGTGCAGGATGCCGGGCGCGGGCTTTCGGCGCGGCCTCCGCCGCTGCTTCGCCAAGACGCTGCGACCGGCGCCGCATCGCCTTGGCCAGCGCCACGCCGAAGACCGGCGCGAGGCCAACCACTTCCTTCAGTATGGTGAGAGCGGCGCGGCGTTGCGCTTCGTCCTGGATTTCGTCGGTAGACGCGATCAGGAAAGCGATCAAGCCTCCGGTCACGAATCCGGCGAAATAGCCGCCGAAGATTTGCGCTTCCCCCGTGAGGCGGCGCGCGACCGAGTAGGACACGGCGCCGCCGGCAATAACGATCAATCCGCTGTAAACGACCATGCGCTGCCCCTCCCTCAAGGCGCAACGAGATCAAAACGGTACGCGTCACCGCGCCTCGGCGCGGCGACAGTCGGTCGTGATGCTGATGAGGTGAAAAGGCTACGAGAAGGGCGGCATTTTTCGAGACTCCCTCTTTTGCGATCGCGGGTGCCCGCCGGATCGCTCTCCGCAAGAGTTAGAGCCCATGCCCCATTATTATTATGACCAACAACGACACAGCATTGCGGCCTTATTAAGCCGAATACGGAACTACCGCCGGCATGACCATGCCGGGCGCTCGGCAAACCTCGGCTTTATTGCGGTACTTACGTGCGCCAGGGATGTTCCGGCAACTCGCTGACGCCGAGAACTTTCGCGCCGGCTTCCGCGACCGCGTGGTCGTTCTCGACCGAGCTGCCGCTGACCCCGATCGCTCCGACGAGAACCCCGTCCTCATCGACGATGGGCAGTCCGCCGGGGAAGGTGACGAGCCCGTCATTGGAGTGCTCGATGCCGTAGAGCGGCTTGCCGGGTTGGGACAACTGGCCGAGCTGGCCGGTCGCCATGCCGAAGAAGCACGCCGTCTTGGCCTTCTTGATGGCGATATCGATGCTGCCCACCCAGGCGTCGTCCATGCGCATGAACGCCTTGAGGTTGGCGCCGGAATCGACGATGGCGATGCACATCTGCGTCTTGAGCGCGATGGCTTTCTTGCGTGCGGCCTCGATAGCTTGCTCGGCATTTTGCAGATTGATGTGCATCGATTTCTCCCGACTCCCCTAGCGACAAAGCGCGCGGAATGTTGTCCCAGACATGCCCTGAAAAACGGTGTGCTGAGAAAATTGGCTCCCCGGGCCGGATTCGAACCAGCGACCCAGCGGTTAACAGCCGCTTGCTCTACCTGCTGAGCTACCGGGGATCAGGGCGCTATCAAGTCGAAGCGCCTCAAGCGGTAGATAGCAAAAGGGCAGGGGCCTTTCCAGAGGTTTGGCGATCGACGCCTCGGGCCGCACTTTGCGCCCGAAAATGCCCCAAGCCGCCCCTGCCGGCCACCTCTTGCCCGGCCGGGCGCCCCCTCCGCCGATGGTGCCCGGGCTTCGCCTCCTATACGATCCCGCCGCCTCGTTCGCGGAGCGCGCCCATGAGCAAACGCGGAACCAGCACACGCGAAACCTTTGCCCCGGGCGATGCGCCTTTCGCCTGGCTCGGCCCGCTTGAGCGCTTCGCCGCGTTCGGCACCGGGGGTTATCCGCGCGCCGTGCGCCGGCGGCTCGCCATCGTCAATCTGATGGCGCTCACCATCGCGGTCTTCTCGGTGGTCTATTCCTTCGTGTTCGCCGCCTACGGGGTCGGCACCTTTTGGCCGCTGATCGCCGTCAATATCGCGCTGACGGCCGTCGCGCTCCTGGCCCCGCTCGCGCACCGCATCAGCGACATCGCCGCGGCGCTCATCATCTGCATCGCCGAGTTCATCGCGCTCTTCTTCTTCGTGCGCGAGCTCGGCCACGATTCCGGTATTCAGATCAATTTCATCATCGCCGCCGCGGTCGCCTTCGCCGTGGTCGGCTTGAACCGCATGGGTCTCGCCGTTTCGGTGATCGCGATCGGGCTCGCGCTGCATGTCGCGGCCTGGTTCCTTTATCCGACCGGGAGTGCGCGCATCGCCGCCGACCCGGCGCTGCTCGCCAATCTCTACATCTCATCCGCCGCGACCACCTTCACCATCATCGCCCTGATCGTCGGCTATGCCTTCACCGTCGCCGACCGCGCCCGCGCCGAGGCCGATTCCCTTCTCGCCAATATCCTGCCTGAGGCGATCGCCGAGCGTCTCAAGGCCCGCCCCGGCGACAAGGTGGCCGACAGCATCGGCGAGGCGTCGGTCCTGTTCACCGATCTCGTCGGTTTCACCGGGCTCGCCCAGCAACTCGGCGTCGAGCGCACCGTCGCCCTTCTCGACAATATCGTCAGCGAGTTCGATCGGCTCGCGGCCGCGCATGGCGTCGAGAAGATCAAGACCATCGGCGACGGGTACATGGCGGTGGCCGGCGTGAGCCGGGCGCAGCCCGACCATCTGACGCGGCTCGCGCGCATGGCGCTCCTTCTGCCCGGTCTCGTCGAGCGGCTCTCCGCCGCGCACGGCGTCGATCTCAGGATCAGGGCCGGCATCGCCACCGGGCCGCTCATGGCGGGCATCATCGGCAGCGACAAATTCTCCTACGACGTCTGGGGCGAGACGGTGAATCTCGCCTCGCGGCTCGAGTCGCACGGGCTCCCCGGCGAGATTCAAGTATCGGATGCGGCGCGGGCGGCGCTCGGCGACGGCTTCATCTTCGAGGCGCGCGGGCCGATCCAGGTGAAGGGCGTTGGCCAGCTCCACACCTGGCTTCTCAAGAGGGAGAACGATCGCTGCGCCCGGGTGTGAGCCGCGGGTTGAAGCGACCGAGGCGTTTGGCGCGAAAACGGCGGTTGCGGCCTCCCGCGCCAGCCCCTATCTCCGACATTGGTCAAACCTGCCCCGCCGAGCTCAATGGCCCACAAGATCCGCATCTTCGATCGCCACTGGCACCTGCCGCAGTCGAAACCGGTCCGTATCGGCATCGGCATCCTCCTCCTCGCCGGCGGGCTTGTCGGTTTCCTGCCCGTTCTCGGGTTCTGGATGATCCCGCTTGGGCTGCTCGTGCTCTCCATCGACCTGCCCGTGGTGCGGCGCTGGCGCCGCCAGCTCACCGTCTGGTGGCACCGCAAGAAGGGCGAGGAGGGCGAGGCCTCCGAGACGAACGGGACGGCCGGGCGTCCCTCCGGCAAGAACGGTTGAGAGGGCCTCGTTGACGCGGCTGGTCTATATCGGGGGCTTCGGCCAGAGCGGTTCGACCTTGTTTGAGTCCCTATTGACGGCAAGTCCGGCTGTGGTCGCTTGCGGCGAGATCGCCAATGGCTTCGAGGGACGGACCGGCCGCGAGCTGAAATGCACTTGCGGCAAGCTCGCCAAGGATTGCCCGATTTGGGGCGTGTTCGCGCGCGGCTCCAACGCGTCCTTGAACCATGAGGCTTTGGTGCTGGCGCTGCTCGAACATGTGGACGGCAAATACGCGATCCTCGTCGATTCCTCCAAGACCGCATGGGGCTCGATCACCGCACCGTTCCGGCTTCGGCGCGCCCTCGGGCCGCGGTTCTTCCTGCTGCACCAGGTGCGGAATCCGCGCGCCGTTTGCTGGTCAACGATCCGCCTGCCGCTCATCAAGACGCGCCGGAAGAAGCAACCGACGCCGATCGAGCGGGCTTTGGCGCAGCCGGTGCCCCGCTGCCTTCGCACCGCGGCAGGGTGGTGGATCGCCAATCTCGCTTGCGAGATTTTCGGCTGGCTCTACCCGCGGCAATATTTGCGCCTGTCCTACGAGGACATCGCCGCGGCGCCGCGCGAGGCGCTGCGCCGATTATTCGCTTCCGTTGCTCCCGACCTCTCGGTGGAGTTCGCCGAGCCCGAGGAGACCGGCAACCGGCATCAGATTTACGGCAATCGGATGCGGCGCAAGCGGTTGCGCTTTGCCGACGTTCGCCTCGACGATGGCTGGAAAACGGAAATGGCGCCGTCCTATCGCCGCTTGGCGGGAGCGCTCTCATGGCCCTTGCGGGCGAGGTATGGCTACTGACGAAAAAGTGCCTATATGTCCTTCGAGGCTCAAGATCGAGCGGCCGGCACTAAGCGCTTATTTGAGTGTCTCGCATGAGGCCATCCGACCCCAGCGCGCGCCGTCGCGTCGTTCGGCAAACGAGCGAGCGAAACCAGCGTGAAGGAATGAAATCCATGCGACCGAAGTTCATCGTGGCGACCGCCGCTGCTGCGGCGTTTCTCGCCACATCTCTCGTTTCGGGATCGGCCCAGGCCACGCCTCTCCCGGTCTTGAAGAGCGATATCGGCCAAGGTGTCGTGACGCTTGTGGGCAAAGGCGGTGGCCGGGGTGGCGGTCATGGCGGAGGTCGTGGCGGTGGCCATGGGCATGCGGGCGGCTACAAAGGCGGCGGCAAGTCCTTCGCCTACAAAGGCGGCGGCAAGCATTATGGCTACAAGGGCGGCGGCAAGCACTACGGCTACAAGGGCGGCGGCAAGCACTACGCCTACAAGGGCAATTACAACCGCTACAAAAATTACGGCTACTCCAATCGCCGCTATTACGGCTGGTACGGGCTTCCCTACCTCGCTTACGGCTATGGCGGCGGATGCGCTTGGCTCTATCGCAACGCCATCGCGACCAACGATCCCTATTGGTGGAACCGCTATTACGCTTGCACCGGCTACTACTAAGCCCGGCCAGTAAGCCTGAAAGCGAAAGCCCTCGTCATCGACGAGGGCTTTTTGCTGTCGCCTGGCCGAGGCCGCGTGTCCGCACGGCGCTCTCGCGATGAATTAAGGTGGAGGCCACGACCGGAATCGAACCGGTGTGCACGGATTTGCAGTCCGCTGCGTAACCACTCCGCCACGTGGCCGATTTGTGGTGGGGATATTACATAACTAAGTGATGATCCCCCTCCCATGTCAATACGCTGGCGTCAAGCGAGGCTTCCGGCGGGACCTTCACCGGTGCTAAGAGGCCCCGATGGCGCTCATTTCGCGGGCGGGACCCAAGCCCCGGGAAGGGAAGGGAAGGGAAGGGAAGGGACGACAGCATGATCGATTTCGCGCACCAGCGTCTCACCATGGTCGAGACCCAGCTCAGGCCGAACCAGGTGACGGATACGCGCCTTCTCGCCGCCATGAGCACGCTCCCGCGCGAGCGCTTCGTGCCGGAGCGTGTGCGCCCCTTCGCCTATAGCGACGACGAGCTCGAAGTCTTTCCTGCGATCGGCGCGGCGCCGGCGCGCTATCTCCTCGCTCCCATGGTGCTCGCCCGGCTCGTTCAGCTTGCCGCGGTCGAGCCCGGCGACACGGTTCTCGATGTCGGCTGCGCCACGGGTTACGCCACCGCCGTCCTGGCCCGGCTTGGGCGGCAAGTGGTCGCGGTCGAGCCCGAGCCCGAGCTTGCCGAGATGGCGCGCGCCAATTTGCGCAACCTCGACTTCGCCAATGTGGAAATTGTCGAAGGCGAGCTTGCGGGCGGATGCCCCGAACGGGGGCCCTACGATGTCATTCTTCTAAACGGCAGCGTACCGCGGGAGCCCCGATCCCTCTTCGGCCAGTTGAGCGAGGGCGGCAGGCTCGCTGTGATTCTCTCCCGTCCCGGTCCTGGGACCCAAGGGCGGGCGACCCTCTTCGTGAAGGTGGAGGGCGAGGTGAGCGGCCTGCCACATTTCGACGCCGGCGCCGCGCCGCTGCCCGGCTTTTTACCGGAGTCAAGCTTCAGTTTTTGAGGTTTCCGGCGCACTCCGGGCACTGTTGCGCCAATCCCACACCGGTCCGGCCTTTTTGCCGAAATCCCATGTAAACCGCCAATTCGTGGGTATCGCACGCCGACGATGCTGCTCTAAGCTTTGCCAGCAGTAGGGAGTCGGGGGACTTCGCGGACTGCGGGAGAAAACGAGTGCAAGGCGTCGTGAGCAGGCACGCTCTGTCGTGCTGCGCGGCAAGATCGCTATTGCGATGTGGCGGGGCTGTCCTCGTATTTGCGTTCCTCGTCCTTGGCATCTTCGGACGTCCGGCTTACGCCGAGACGATCGAAGAAGCTTTGGCTGATGCCTATCTCGTCAACCCCGTTCTCAACGCCGAACGCGCCCGGGTCCGCGCCATCGACGAGCAGGTCTCGTTCGCCAAATCGGGCTTGCGCCCCTTGATCTTCGGCAGCGCCGATACCGCCTTTCAGAACACCCATATCGGCGTTGACCAAGCGAGAGGAGGCGGCGGCTTTCCGTCGTCGACCGGCTTGCTGACCGGACCTGTCAACCAGACATTCCCGACCAACACGCCCACGACGACCGGATCGCTTCCGCTCAATCAGGCCTTCGGCCTGGGCGAGGCCAGCGAGGATGACGGGGTGACCCATCCGCGCGGCTATTCCGTCAATCTGAGCCAGCCGCTGTTCGAAGGCTTCCGCAATCTCAATGCCATCAGGGAAGCGAAGTCCACGGTGCAGGCCGCCCGCGAAGCGCTGCGGACGGTCGAGCAGACCGTCCTGCTCGACGCCGTCACGGCTTACGTCAATGTCGTGCGCGATCAAGCCATCGTGCGCTTGCGCGAGAACGACGTTTCCGTGCTGACCGAGCAGCTCAAGGCGACCAAGGACCGCTTCGACGTCGGCGAGGTGACGCGCACCGACGTGGCGCAAGCCGAGGCGCGGCGCTCCGAGGCGCTCGCCACCCTTGCCGCCGCGCAAGCCAATCTCAAGACCAGCCGCGCGGCCTATGAGCAAGTCATCGGCCATCCCCCCGGCGATCTCGTCACGCCGGCTTCGATCCGGCATTTGCTGCCTTCGACGCTCAACGAGGCGATGACGCTCGGCGACGGCGAGAACCCGCTCATCCTGGCCTCCGTGTACAACGAGGAGGCGTCGCTTTACGCCGTCGAACAAATCATGGGCGAATTGCTGCCCGACGTGCAGCTCGAGGCCCAATACCAAAAGCGCTTCGATCTCGGCTCCAACATCGACTCGCAGGAGCAGACGCAGGTGTTGGGGCGCGTCAATGTCCCCTTCTATCAGGGCGGCGGCGTCTCGGCGCGCGTGCGCCAGGCCAAGGAGACCAACAATCAGCTCAAGAGGGAAGTCGAGGACGCGCGGCTCAGGATCCATGCCGACGTGATCGCCAATTGGGGCATCTTGCAGTCCTCCGGCCCTGCCATCAGCTCGGCCGAGGCCGCCGTCGGGGCCAACAAGATCGCGCTCACCGGCGTGCGCGAGGAAGAGAAGGTAGGCCAGCGCACGACACTCGACGTGCTCGATGCCCAGAGGGAGCTCTTGAACTCGCAGATCGGTCTCGTGACCGCGCTCAGAGACCGCGTGGTGGCCGAATATTCCTTGTACGCCGCGATTGGACGGATGGACGCGCAAACGCTCGGTTTGCCAGTGCCTTATTACGATCCGATCGAGCACTATGACATCGTTAAGAACAAACTTTTCGGCTTGAGGCCGCCGGTGCCGCCGGCCCCCGACGAATGAACGAAATGAGCCGTCAGGAGTTAACTAAGGTCGCGTTTCAGCCAATGAAATCGGGACTTGGGCATTAACGGTGTGTTAAGTTAGGTTGAGTTGGCCATCCTGGTGTTTGACCGCCGGGCGATGCGGGGAGTTTGAAATGGCGGTAAGGGATCAGATTATGAGCAGTACTGAGCGGGCCCCTGAGCCGACAATGGAGGAGATTCTCGCCTCCATCCGTCGGATCATCTCGGATGACGAGACGAACGCTGCGAAAGCGCGTCCGGCCGCTGCCCGGCAGCAGGAAGAGGAGCTTGTCGCGTCGGCCGAAGGAGAGGCCGACGACAAGATCATCAACGACATCGCGCGCGTTCTGAGCCAAAGCGCGCCGCAAGTCGAGGACGAGGAGGATATTCTCGACCTGACCGCCGAACTCGGCGGCGCCGAGGTCGTCGAGGAGGTTGTTCTCGAGGAGATCGTGCTCGAGGAGGAAGTCGAGCTGCTTGAGATGCCGGAGGCGGCGATCGTTCCGCCGGAGCCGCCACGCGTCGATCCCATCGCCGCGGCGATGGCGGCGCAGCCGGAACCCGAAATCGTTGCGCCCCCGGCGCCGCCGCTCTCGGCGAGCGAAGAGGCGGCATCGGCGCTTGAGCGCGCGATCGCTGCGTTGCGCGCCGGTCATCTGCCGACCTCGGTCTCCGAGTTCATGCCTCAGCCCGAGCCGGAGGCTTTCGCGCCGGCGCCCGAATTGCGCGCCGAGCCTGAGCCGGTGTCCGCGCCGGAGCCTCAGCCCGAGCCCGAGGCTCAGCCCGAGCTGGCCACGGCCGAGACCGTTGCTGTCGAGCCCGTCGCTGACGAGCCGGTTGTCGTCGAGACCGTCGTTGAGGAGACGACAGTCGCCGAGACTTTCGTGGAAGAGCCGGTCCTGGAAGAGGCCCCGGCCGAGACCGCGCCCGAAGAGAGCGCCGCCCCGGCCGACGACCCGCTTCCCTGGCAAACCGCGCCGGCGCCGTCTTTCGAGCCCCTCCGTCCCGCCGCCCACAAGAACGGCGGTTCGCACGGTGCTTCGCCGCTCGCGGCTTCGCAAAAGACTCTCGAGGACAGCGTCAAGGACATGCTCCGCCCGATGCTCAAGCAATGGCTCGACGAGAACATGTCGCGGGTCCTGACCTCGGCGCTCAAGGAGGAGCTCGGGCATCGCGGCGAGTATCGCCGCGGCGAATAGGACGCCGCTCCTGAGTTGACAGTGCGAAAGGCAAGCGCGTAGGACGCGGGGCCAAGCGATCCTTATCTCAGGCCCCGCCTTCCATGCTCGACAAGACCTACCAGCCGCAGAAAATCGAGGGCGCGATCTACGACGCCTGGGAGGGCGCGGGCGCCTTCGCCGCCGGCCGCCCCGAACGGGTCGACGCCAAGCCCTTCGCCATCGTCATTCCGCCGCCGAACGTGACCGGCTCGCTCCATATGGGGCATGCCCTCAACAACACCCTTCAGGACGTGCTAGTGCGGTTCGAGCGCATGCGCGGGCGCGACGTGCTGTGGCAGCCCGGCACCGACCATGCCGGCATCGCCACCCAGATGGTGGTCGAGCGCCAGCTCATGGAACGGCAGGAACCCGGGCGCCGCGCCATGGGCCGCGAGGCCTTCATCCGCCGCGTATGGCAATGGAAAGAAGAGTCCGGCAACACCATTGTCGGTCAGCTCAAGCGGCTCGGCTGCTCCTGCGACTGGACGCGGCTCCGCTTCACCATGGACGACGGGCTGTCCCGCGCGGTGCGCAAGGTCTTCGTCGATCTTTACCGGGCCGGGCTCATCTACAAGGACAAGCGCCTGGTCAACTGGGATCCCGAGTTGCTCACTGCGATCTCCGATCTCGAGGTCGAGCAGATCGAGACCAAGGGCCATCTCTGGCACCTGCGCTATCCGATCGAGGGCACGGCTTTCGATCCGAACGACAAGGCGACCTATATCGTTGTCGCCACCACGCGGCCCGAGACCATGCTCGGCGACACCGCGGTCGCCGTCCATCCCGACGATGAGCGCTACAAATCGCTCGTCGGCAAGAACGTGGTCCTGCCGCTCGTCGGGCGCCGCATCCCCATCGTCGCCGACGAATATTCCGATCCCGAGAAGGGCTCGGGCGCGGTCAAGATCACCCCGGCCCACGACTTCAACGATTTCGAGGTTGGCCGGCGCCACGGCCTCGCCATGGTCAATGTCCTGAGCCCCGAGGCCAAGCTCCTGCTCGATCCCAACCCCGAGTTCACCCAAGGCGTGGAACCGAGCGCGGAGCTGAAGGCCACCATTCTCGAGTTGAACGGCGTGTTCCGCTTCGCCGCGCGCAAGCTGATCGTCGAGCGCCTCGAGGCCCAAGGCCTGATCGAGAAGATCGAGCCGTACGTTCACACCGTGCCGCACGGCGACCGCTCCAATGCCGTGATCGAGCCGCGCCTGACCGATCAGTGGTATGTCGATGCCGCGACCCTGGCGAAGCCCGCGATCGACGCCGTCAGGCGCGGCCGCACCACCTTCGTGCCGAAGAACTGGGAGAGCACCTATTTCCACTGGATGGAGAACATCCAGCCCTGGTGCATCTCGCGCCAACTGTGGTGGGGCCATCAGATCCCGGCCTGGTACGGCCCCGACGGCAAGGTCTTCGTCGCCGAGGACGAGGCGGGCGCGAAGGCCGAGGCCGCTTCCCAGTACGGCAAGGCGGTCGCGCTCACCCGCGACGAGGACGTGCTCGACACCTGGTTCTCCTCGGCGCTGTGGCCGTTCTCGACCCTCGGCTGGCCCGACAAGACGCCGGAGCTCAGGCGCTACTACCCGACCGACGTTCTCATCACCGGCTTCGACATCATCTTCTTCTGGGTCGCGCGCATGATGATGATGGGCCTTTACGTGATGGAGGAGGCGCCGTTCCGCGACGTTTACATCCATGCCCTCGTCCGCGACGAGAAGGGCCAGAAGATGTCGAAGTCGAAGGGGAACGTGATCGATCCCCTCGACCTGATCGAGACTTATGGCGCCGATGCGCTCCGTTTCACCCTTGCCGCCATGGCGGCGCAAGGGCGCGACATCAAGCTCAGCGCGTCTCGCGTCGAAGGCTATCGCAACTTCGCCACCAAGCTGTGGAACGCCGCCCGTTTCGCCGAGATCAACAATTGCGTGCCGCGCCCCGATTTCGATCCGGCCGCGGCGAAGGTGACGCTCAATCGCTGGATCGCCGGCGAGAGCGAGCGCACGGCCGCCGCCGTCACCGAGGCGCTCCAGGGCTTCCGCTTCAACGAGGCCGCTGGCGCGATCTATCATTTCATCTGGCACATCTATTGCGATTGGTATCTGGAGCTGTCGAAGCCGATCCTCGCCGGCGGCGACGCCGACGCGGAGGAGACGCGCGCCATGGCGGCCTTCGTGCTCGACCGGGCGCTGGTCCTGCTTCACCCCTTCATGCCCTTCGTCACCGAGGAGCTGTGGGCCAAGCGCGCTGCCGAGGAGGGGAGGGCCTCGCTCCTCATGCTTGCGCCCTGGCCCGAGCACCTTGGTCTCGCCGATGCGGACGCCGATGCGGAGATCGGCTGGCTGATCCGCCTCATCTCGGAGGTGCGCTCGGTGCGTGCTGAGATGAATGTCCCGGCCGGCGCCAAGGTGCCGCTCGTGATCGCGGGCGCCGGCAAGGCGACCGAGGCTCGCGTCGCCCGTCACGAGGAGACGATGCTGCGCCTCGCCAGGCTCGAGAAGGTCGAATTCGGCAAGCCGCCCACCGGCGCCGTTCAGATCGTGCTCGACGAGGCGACGCTCGCTCTGCCGCTTGCCGGCGTCATCGACATCGACGCCGAACAGAAGCGGCTCAAGCGCGAGATCGACAAGGTCGGCTCGGAAATCAAGCAACTCGACGCCAAGCTGTCGAACGAGAAATTCGTCGCGCGCGCCCCCGAGCACGTGGTGGAAGAGCAGCGCGAACGCAAAGTGGAAGCCGAGGCGATGGCGGCGAAGCTCGAACAGGCGCTGAAACGCCTCGAAGCGGCGCTGTAAGGCCCCTTCGCCGTTACTTCGGCGCCGCCTGCGCCGCTCCGATGGCGCCGATGTGGTGCGCCACGTTACTGCCGCCGGAAGCCGGAACGCCCGCATTCGACGCCGCGACGATCGGCAGCTTCGTGACGTTCTGATTCAGGAGCTGGCCATTCCGCGCGAAGTTCTTCACGCGATAGACCCCCGGCTTCTCCTGCACGACTTCGCTGAAGCCCGCGAGCGCGAACGGCATCGTGTTGTTGATGAAGAAGCGGTCGGCGCCGATGTTGGGCGTATCGAGATGGACGCCGAACGCCAGCGCGACGGTCTGACCGATGCGATAGGCGTCGGGCGGCGACCACGACTTGAAGAGAGCGGCGACGTCGGAATCGGGCCTGTTGGTCAGGAGCATCATCGGCACCATGGCGACCCGGAGATCGGTGAACCCGTGTCCCCAATGCCCGTCCTCGCCCATGATCTCGCTGTGATCCGCCATGATGAAGATGTGGACCGCGCCGCGCCGTTTCAGGAACGGCGCCGCGAGCGCCGCCACATCCTGGTCCCAGCACCACAGTCCGTTGTCGTAAGCGGTGCGCCGCTGATCCTCGGTGGAATCGGTCGGTGGGCTGAAGACGGCGTGTCCGTCCGGCACGGAAGCGCAACTGCTCGTATAGGGAGCGTGGTTTGCGCGCTGATGCAGGAAAATGAAGCTGTCCTCGCCGCGGTCGGGCAACGCGGCGGCGCGCTTCGCCATCGCGCCGTCATTGGCCAGGAATTCTATGGCCTCGGCATGAGGCGCGCCGCCGGCCGCCTCGATGAAATTCGCCGTCTGCGCCGAAAGAACCCAGCTCTTGAAGTTCTGGCGGTGCGCCAACTCGAACAGATTGACGCCGAATCTCTCGGATCTCACCGGCCAATAGGCTGCGCGCAGGAATGTCGGCACGCTGGCATAGGTATCGAGTCCGCCCGAGAACCCGATCTCGGGGATGAACGTGAATCCCGCCGGTGGCGTCGTGCGCCATTGGGCGAGGGTCGGCGTCGTATCGGACTTGAATCCGTAGAGCGAGAGCCGCGTGGGATTGATGCTCTCGCCCATGATGACGACGACGGTCACTGGTTCTGCGGCGCGGGGCGCCTGGCTTTGCGTCTGCGCACGAACGTTGAGAGACGCGGCCGCGACCTGGGTCATGCCAAGCCGTATCGCGCCGATCGCGGCCTGATAGGGTCCATAGATCGACCCGCTATGCTTGCCGGGGAATGCCGCATCGATTCTTGGATGCACCATCCACGCGACCGTGACCGCGGCGATCGCCACGGCGAACGCCCAACCGGAGACGCGCCACCCAAATCGCGTGCCGCCGGCCTCGCGCCACTGAAGCGAGGCGAGCAGGGTCGCGCTCAATGCCAGGGTGACGAACCAGGGGAGGAACGTGCGCCACTCCGCCAGCGCTCCGATCGCGGTGTCGGTAGTCTCTTCCCGGAACACAAGGAGATGCTCGGGACGCAAGGCCTCGCCGAAATAGACGACGTAGCCGGTCCAAATCGCCTGGTTCACGACCAGGAGCGCGACGGCCCACATGCGGAAGCGGCGCGATCGCGCCGTGCTGAGGAGCAGGGCGATGATCCCGGCGGTGAGCCACGCCTTGAGCTTGACCGCGGCCAGGACCGGATAGCCGCCCCAGTAAAGCAACAGATCGGGCAGCAGAAGCAGGGCCCAGGTCGCGATCCAAGTCGCGGCGAGGCGCAGCGCCTTCTTGCCGCCGGCATCGCCGGTCTTCTCGGTCAACTCGACTATCCCCGCCGTCTCGAGTTTTGTGGCAATCAGCCTCGGCCGCAGCGTAGACCGGCCTATGGTCCGAGTATGGCCCTTTCGCGGCGCGCGCTGCCGCGTTGTCGCATTTGGCAAGATTTGTCTGACGCCGAACTGCGGGGAGGGGGGCGCCTAGCGTGAAAGCACGCCTTCCGCCGTTTCCAGTTCCTTGATGCGGCGCGCGAAGACGATGAGATAGGCGAGGATGAAGAAGTAAAGGAAGGTTTCGACCGACTCGCTCGGCCGCTCGAGCAGGGTGGGGATGCGGCCGGCCGCCTGGAGCCGGTCCACCAGTTTGAAGAACAGCACGCCGAGCGCCGCCGGCGCGAGCGCCGCTGGCGGCAGGAACAGGGACACGCGGCAGGCGCGGAGCCACGGCCAGAACAGCGCCGCGACCGGGATCAGCAAGCCGCCGGCGAAGATTCCCGTCTCGAGAATGGCGCGGGGGGTCTTCTCGAAAATGGCGTAGGTGTTGTGGAGATTGGTCTCGTTCTGGCGGTTCACCTCGGTCCAGTATTCGGGCGTGGTCCACTGAAAGAGGTGCTGCCCCCAGCTCATTTCCTCTCCGGCGATGTAGAGGCAACTGAAAGCGCCAAGGAGCGTCACGGCGAACACCAACGGCCGCGCTCTGACGAAGGGCAGAAAGAGCAAGCCGCCGGCAATCAAGAGGCCGAGCATCGGGATGATGAAGTGGGAAACTTCGAGGATCCCATACCCCTCCGGCAGGACATAGCGGCGATACCAGTCTGGCGAGACTTGATAGGACGCGATGGTCGCCACAGCCGCGAGAACCGGCAGACCGAGCCACCACCAGGCCTCGCGCCAGCCCGGGTCCGACGCGAACGGCCGGTAGGGACCGTGCGCCCGTTTCGGATCGGGGAGATGCGTCTTGCCCGGCGTCATCGCTCAGGTCTTCTTCGCCCTCGTCTTGGCCTTGGCTCTCGAACTCTTGGCTTCGGCTCTCGATGCCTCGGTTTCAAGCGCATGGATGCGCCGTTCGAACACGATCAGATAGGCCATGATGAAAAAGTAGAGATAGAACTCGACCGCCTCGCTCGGCCGCGCCGCCACGCCGCCCAGGCTCGCGCCGTAAGATTTCGCGAGCAGGCTGGTCAGCTTGAACAGAAGGGCCAAGGCCGCGGCAGGCATCAACGCCGCGGGCGGCAGGAACAGTGCCACCCGGCTCTGCCTGAGCCAAGGGACATAAGCGCACAGGAGCGGGACAAGCAGTCCTCCGGCGAAGACGCCGATCCCAAGCACCGTGCGCGGTGCCCGTTCGAACCCCTTGTTCATGTTGTGCAAGCTGAATTCTCCCTCGTCATTGACCGCGGTGACGAGGCTGGCGTCTTGCCAGGAGAAAATGTGCTGGCCCCAGCTCACTTCCTCGCCGCCGATGAAGAGACAAGCGAGCGCCGAAAGAGCCGTTAGGGCGAGCACCAGCGGGCGGCTTCGCACGAACGAGGAGAACAGGAGCTGCACGGCGATGGCGAGCCCCACGACCATGAAGATGAACTGGACAGTCTCGAGGATGCCGGACTCCTCGGTCACCCACAGCCGGTGCCACTCCTTGTCGATGAGGTAACTCCCGGCGATGAAGGCCGCGAAGGCGAGGGGAAGGCCGAGCCACCACCAGGCCTCGTTCCAGCCCGGATCGCAGACGAACGGTTGGAAGGGGCCTGGCGACTTGGGATCGGGGAAGGGCAGCTTCGCCTTCCGCGAGCGCTTCACCTCGCGGACGCGCCGCTCGGTCTGCGATCTGGCCATGGGACCCCCTCTGAGCGCGGCAAACGCCTTGAAGACAGTTTTGCGACACTCTCGCGGGATTGACCAGCAAGGCTAATCCAGAATCTCGGTAGCTGTAGCCGAATTACAACAGACTGAGGCTTTTTCGCCTCGTTTGCGCCATAAAACTTTGACACATCAAGATTTGTACGAGGAGCGGCCTAAGCGCTTCCCATGGCTTACACTTTGGGGGACGGGCCAGGAGAAATCGCGGGTCGAGGCATTGGGGAACCGTGGCGGAACCCACATATCTCCCCGAGGCCACCTCACCCGGGCGTTAGCAGATGGACGCGAAGACGTTCGATAAATCGCGCTTGCCGAGCCGGCATGTGACCGAGGGGCCGTCCCGCGCCCCGCATCGCTCCTACTATTACGCGATGGGGCTGACGCGCGAGCAGATTCACCAGCCCTTCGTCGGCGTTGCCACCTGCTGGAACGAAGCCGCTCCCTGCAACATCTCGCTGATGCGTCAAGCGCAGGCCGTCAAGGCGGGCGTTACCGCCGCCAACGGCACGCCGCGCGAGTTCTGCACCATCACCGTGACCGACGGCATCGCCATGGGTCACCAGGGCATGAAATCCTCGCTGCCCTCGCGCGAGGTCATCGCCGACAGCGTCGAGCTGACCATGCGCGGCCATTGCTACGACGCGCTGATCGGCATGGCCGGCTGCGACAAATCCCTGCCGGGCATGATGATGGCGATGTGCCGGTTGAACGTCCCCTCGATCTTCATCTATGGCGGCACGATACTCCCCGGCTCGTTCAAGGGCCAGCCGGTCACCGTGCAGGATCTGTTCGAGGCGGTCGGCCAGTACTCCGTCGGCAAGATGACGACGGAGG
>JBFWTF010000027.1:0-17577 GCA_050247995.1 Methyloceanibacter sp.
GGCGCCGGAAACTGTTCGGCGACGATGCGCTGGCTCTGAAGCGCGGCGAGCTTGCGCTCGTCATCAAGAAGGGCGAGGTCACGGTGATCGCACCCGAGGGCGCCGACGCGCTAGCGGCGAAAGAGCCGAAGGACGAGGCTTAGGATCACGCTGACGATGACCGCGGTGGTGATCGGCAGGTAGATCACCACGCCGCCCCGATCGATGACGAGATCGCCGGGCAGCCGGCCGAGGCCGTAGCGCACGCTGAGAAAGGTCAAGACGACAACCGCGAGCACAAAGACGAGCGCGAGGCCGAGCGATTTCATTCGCCGCCCTCCCGGCGCCGTGTGATCCGCATTCTCACCGTGGTGCGGACATCCGGCGGCAGGTCTTCGAGCGCGTCGAGCAGGCCCTTGAGCTCGGCTCTGAGCCCGTGAATCTGGTCGATCAGATTGAGCAGGACGGGAACGTCCTCCTCGGCGAAGCCAAGCTCGTCCTCGAGATTGCAGATCAGGGCCGCGCGGGCGAGATCGGCTTCGCTATAGCTTCGCGCCGCCTCGCCGGCCGGCTTGATCCAGCCTTGCGCCACCCACACGCGCAGCCTTGTCACGGTGAGGCGCTGCACGCGGGAGAGTAGATCGCGCTCTGTCAGCATCACGCCTGCTCCTTGAGCTTGCCGCGCGGATCGTAGCCATGATCCTTGCGCCATCTTTCCGCGAAGCTCTTCAGCTCCTCGTCGATCCGCTCGGGCATGACCACCGCGAGCCTGACGAGCTGATCGCCGGCGCCGCCCCTGCCTTTCACGCCGCGGCCCTTCAGCCGCAGCGTCTGGCCGCTATTGGCGCCCGCGGGCACGGTCACCGAGACCCTGCCGCCGATGGTCGGCACCTCGACCTTGCCGCCGAGCACCGCCTCGTCGAACGTGATCGGCACCTCGACGACGATGTCGTCGCCCTCGCGCTTGAACACGGGATGCGCCTTGACGCCGATCTCGATCAGGGCGTCGCCCGGCTCGCCTTCGCCGAGGCCTTGGCCGCCTTTGCCCTTCAGCCTCAGCACCTGGCCGTCGTTGACGCCGGGCGGGATGGTGACGTCGAGCGTGCCGCCATCGGGAAGCGTGATGCGGGTCTTGGTGCCGTTGACCGCGTCGAGGAAGCCGACCTCGAGCCGGTAATGCGCGTCCTGCCCGCGCATGGAGAAGCGCCGCCCGCCGGCGCGCGCCCCGGGCCCGCCCCCCTCGCCGAACAGATCGCCGAAGAGGTCGCTGAAGGCGCCGATATCCTCATAGCCCGCGGTCGAACGATAGCGCGCGCCTTCGGCGCCGCCGGCATATTCGCGGTAATAGCGCTGCTGCGGCGTTTCCTGGCCCGTGGCGTCGATCTCGCCGCGGTCGTAGCGGCCGCGCTTGTCCGGATCGTTGAGGATGCCGTAGGCGGCCGTGATCTTCTTGAACCTCTCCTCGGCCGTCTTGTCGCCCGGATTGAGGTCGGGATGCAGCTTCTTGGCGAGCTTGCGATAGGCCTTGGTGATGTCCTCGGCGCTCGCGGTCTTGGGCACGCCGATTATGGAATAGAGATCTTCTGCCATCGCTGAAATCTAGGGCCGGATCGTGCCGCGTGAGTCAATCCGTTTGTGGGCCTTGGGAACGCTTCAGCTCGCCGCGCGCTGCCACGCCGCGCCGACCCTGAGTTCCGCTTCGCGGTCGAGCAGCCCGGCCAGCACCTTGAACCGCCGCTCGACCCGTTCGCCTTCGAGATTCGCATAGGGATCGGGCAAGGTCCACACCAGCCGGTTCCCCTCATAGGCGATCGGCGTGTTGGTGAGAACGCCGGGCATCGCCGCCGACACCATATGCGCGGCGCGGAAGGCCGCGCCGAGAATGCGCGCCCGCTTCAGCATATCCTTGTCCACGAGTTCGACCAGCCTTTGGCTCGGCTCGTCTTTGACCAGGCCTTCGTTGCGGTAATAGACGCTGAGCGCGAGGAAGGCCCGGCCGGGGTGGTCGACCCCGACGACGGTGCTGTTGGCGACGAGGTTCAGGCTTTGGATGCCGCGGTAATCCGGGTGCGCCCGCCAGCCGATATCCGACAAGAGGCAGGCCGCATGACGGAGCCGCCTCTGCTCCGGCGTTTCGGTGGGGCCGGGCGCGCGGAACAGGGCATCGGTCCAGAAGCAGAGCTCGTAGGCACTGTCGAGGGAGCGCGAGCGCCTGCGGGCGATATCGCTGCAAGCCGCGATCAGCGGGTCCTTTTGCTGCTCGCCCTCGCTCAACAAAGCGTAGAGCAACCCCTCGCGAATGCCGCAGACCGACACGACGATGGCCCGCGGCTTCATCTGCTTGATGAGCCGCTCGAGCACGAGCGCGCCGAAGGGAAGCGTTTCGCGCCGGGCGCTCGAGATGTCGCGGATGCCGGCGAGCGAGCTTTGCGACTGATGATCGAGCAGAGACGCGAACCGGAGCGCATCGTCGGCGCCGATGCGGTAATTGTGCATCACGCTCAAAGGATAGTTGGTCTGCGTCATGTGGAGACGCGCGAGCGCCCGCCACGTGCCGCCGATGGCGTAGAAGTCGCGGCCCCTGCCCTTCTCCAGCCAGTCGACCTTGGCAAGCTCGGTATCGACGATCTCGCGCGCTTTTTTCAGGCTTCCGCCCGAAGCGTCGATCAGGCGCAAGCCGCCGAGCGGCAGCGTCGCGGCGTCGCCGAGCCGGCCTCCGCGCACGTCGATCAGCTCGAGACTGCCGCCGCCGAGATCGCCGGCGAAACCGTCGGCGGCATGGATTCCCGACACGACGCCCAATCCGGCGAGCTCGGCCTCCCGCGTCCCCGACAGCACCGTGACGGTGTGGCGGAGGATGCGCTCGGCCTGGGCGATGAATTCCGGCCCGTTGGCGGCCTCGCGCGCCGCCGCCGTGGCGATGATCTCGACGCGGCCGGCGCCGAGCTGATCGATGAGGGCGCGGAACCGGCGCAAGGCGCGGAGCGCGCGTTCGACCGCGTCGGGCGCGAGCCGCCCCGTCGAAGCGAGCGTCCGTCCGAGGCCGCAGAGAATCTTCTCGTTGAAGACCGGCGTGGGCGCGCGCCCCGAATTTTCATAGACGATGAGGCGGACCGAGTTCGAACCGATATCCACCACCGCGACCGGCGCCGAATCGTGGGTGAGGGTCATGGCCAGGGCGAGGGCTCAGTCCGTCTCGGGCACGCGCGCAAAGCGCGGCGGCATATGCTCGGTGAGAGACTTGCCGCGGCCGGACAGGCTCGGATTGGTCATGAAATAGTCCTGCGCGCTGAACGGCTCCTGGCCGCTCGCCGGATGAATCCGCTCCGAGCTGCCGTCGGGCAGCACGCGCCAGCTTTGCAAATTGTCCTGGAAGTTCGCCACCATGATCTGGTCGAGGATCTGCTCGTGCACAGTCGGGTTGGTGATAGGCACCATTGCCTCCACGCGACGGTCGAGATTGCGCGGCATCATGTCGGCGGAACTGATATAGACCACCGCCTTCCGGTGCGGAAGGCCGTGTCCGGCGCCGAAGCAGTAGATGCGGGAATGCTCGAGGAAGCGCCCGACGATGCTCTTGACGTTGATGTTCTCCGACAGGCCGGGAACGCCGGGCCGCAAGCAGCAGATGCCGCGCACCACGAGGTCGATCTCGACCCCGGCGCGGCTGGCTTCGTACAGCGTGTCGATGATCTCGGCGTCCACGAGGGAGTTCATCTTCATCCAGATCGCGGCAGGCCGGCCGGCCTTGGCGTGATACATCTCCTCGCGGATATGGTCGAGGATGCGCGCGCGGATGCCGTGCGGCGACACCGCCATCGCCTCAAGCTCGGCCGGCTCGGCATAGCCGGTCACATAGTTGAAGATGCGCGAGAGGTCGTGGCCGATGGTGCGGTCGGCGGTGAAGAAGGACAGGTCGGTGTAAATCTTGGCGGTGACGGCGTGGTAGTTGCCGGTGCCGACGTGGCAGTAGGTGATGAGCTCGCCGCGCTCGCGCCGCACGATCAGGCTCAGCTTGGCGTGGGTCTTGAGCTCGATGAAGCCGTAGACCACCTGGACGCCCGCGCTTTCCAGGTCGCGCGCCCATTTGATGTTGGCCTCCTCGTCGAAACGGGCCTTGAGCTCGACCACCGCGGTCACCGATTTGCCGGCCTCGGCCGCCTCTTTCAGCGCCTCGATGATCGGCGAGGTCTTTCCCGTCCGATAGAGCGTCCACTTGATCGCCACGACATCGGGGTCGGCGGCGGCCTGCTTCAGGAATTGCAGCACGACGTCGAACGACTCGTAGGGGTGATGGACGACGATGTCCTTCTTGCGGATGGCGGCGAAGCAATCGCCCTGATGCTCGCGGATGCGTTCGGGAAACCGGCTGACGAAGGGCTGGAACTTGAGGTCGGGCCGGTCGGCGACGATGAGCTGACTGGTATCGGTCAGTCCGATCAAGCCCTTCTGCACGAAGCTCTCGCGCTCGGAGACCTTCAGCTCCTGCATGACGAAGCGCTGTAGCCGCGACGGCATCGTCGCTTCCATTTCCAGCCTGATGACGGAGCCCCGCCGTCGCCGCTTGAGCGCGGACTCGAACAGGCGGACGAGGTCCTCGGCCTCTTCCTGCACCTCGATATCGCTGTCGCGCAGCACCCGGAACGCGCCCTGGCTTCTCACCCGGTAGCCCGGGAACAGGCGCGAGACGAACGTGCCGACCACCGTTTCCAATCTTATGAAGCGGATCGGCTCCTTGGCGTCGCCCTTGCTCGGCAGGCGAATGAAGCGGACGAGTTGCGGCGGGATCGGCAGGAGCGCGTGCATGGTGCGCAGCGACCCCTCGCGCACGAGCTCAAGCCCGAGCGTGAAGCCGAAATTCGGGATGAACGGAAAGGGATGCGCGGGATCGACCGCCACCGGCGTCAGCACCGGGAAAATATGGCCGAGGAAATGCTCCTCGAGCCAGGCGCGCTCGGCTTCCGACAACTGATCGGCGCTGAGCACGTGGATGCCGGCCTCGGCCAGGAGCGCTTCGAGCTTGACCCAGTTCTCCTGCTGATCGGCCGTCAGCTCGGCGACGGAGCGATTGATCTGCTCGAGCTGCTCGGCTGGCGGCAGCCCGTCCACGCTCGGCGTCTCGATGCCGGCAAGCACTTGCCCGCGCAGGCCCGCGACCCGGACCATGTAGAATTCGTCGAGATTCGAGGCCGAGATCGACAGAAAGCGTAAGCGCTCGAGCAGCGGGTGGCGCTCGTTCTCGGCCTCTTCGAGCACACGCCGGTTGAACTGAAGCCATGACAGTTCGCGGTTGAAGAAGCGGCTCGGGCCGAAGGCGCCAACACCTGGCGTCGCGTCGAGTTGTTCAACTTTTTCGGGCAGACTCATATATAACCTATTGAGAATACAGTATTTTTATCCGCATTTGCCGCGGAGGAGCGCCTTGCGCGCCCACATTCTAGGCCAGCAACTGTATCACTTGCGTTACGGGAGGGGCCAACCTCCTCGCCCCCTAGTCCGAGAGGCCGTGCGCGGCGAGCACCTCGCTGACCAGCTGGCGGGTGATCTTCCGCCCCGTCGCCAGCGCCGCCCGATCGACCGCCGCCACGGCCGCGGCGGCCGCAGCCAGCGAACGTTCAACATGCAGTGAAAGATATGTAAGCACTTTCGGATCGATATCGAGCTGCCGGTCGGTGAAATGCTTGAGCATCACCGTCGTGATGAGCGCCTCGTCGGGCGGTCCGATCTCGACCACGGGCACGGCATTGAGCCGCGACAGGAGGTCCGGCAGCGACACGGGCCAACGGCTCGGCGCGCTCCGCGCGGTGAGGAGGACGGCGAGCTGATTCTCCCGTGCGAGATTGAGGAGATGGAACAGGGCCTTCTCGTCATAGCCCGCGCGATCGACATCCTCGACGATCAGCGCCGCGCCAGCCCCCAACCCGTCGATGAAGTCGATGCGAAGCGTCCCGGCGTCGAGCGCGCGCGCCTCCGACAGGGCCTGCCAAACGCGCGCGAGATGCGTCTTCCCGCTCGCCGGCGGACCGATCAGGAGCTGGACCCGATCCGGCCATTGCGGCCAGCAATCGATCATCTTGACGGCGGCGCGATTGCACGCGCTGACGAGGAAGTCCTCGGCGCCAAGCGCCGTGCGATGGGGAAGGTCGAGCGTGAGCTGATCGAGCGTCACGAGGCCCTGATCCGGGAGGCTTGCGCCTCGTTGAGCTTCGCCGCCGTTCTCTTCCGGGGTGGAAGCGTCTGGGGCGCCGGCTCGTAGCGCGCCATATGCCGGAGCCACTGCCAGAAATAGGCCGCGGCCGAAATGATGGTGAGCGCCCCGGTCACCCAGATGAGGACGCCGACAAGTTGATGCAGGCCGAGACCAAGGCCGAGCTCGGCGAGGACGAGGCCCGCGAGCACGATCTGGGCGAGGGTGTTGGCCTTGGAAATCAGCAGCGGCTGCATGGTGAGCGGCCGCGAGAGCATCCAGGACAGGACCACGGCCCCGACGATGAGGATGTCGCGGCTCACCACCGCGATCACGAGCCATACCGGCAGATGGCCGGCAAAGCCGAGCGTGACATAGATGCTGACGAGCAGAGCCTTGTCGGCGATCGGATCGAGATAGGCGCCGAGCTCGCTGCGCCAGCCGTAGCGCTTGGCGATGTAGCCGTCGGCCGCGTCGGAGAGGCCCGCGAGCAGGAATAGCAGGAAGGCCGCGGTCATCTCATGGGTGATGATCAGCCACACGACCAGCGGAACGAGCACGATCCGCCCGAGCGTCAAGCTGTTGGGAATATTCACGAACACGCCTCCCGGACGTCTTTTGCGCTTTGCCGCACGGCACCTCCGGGGCCGGACTCTAGCAGATTCTCAAGGTGACCGGCACCTCGGACCCGGGCCCTCCAACCCCCAAACTCAGCGGGTGCGGAGGACAAAAATCCCCTCCCTCTCGTCGAACGCGAACCCATGTTGACCGAGCTCCTGCTGGAGGCGGTCCAGGGGCCCGGCATAGTCGAAGGTGATCGCTGCCCCGCGCGCCGACAGCGAATTGACCTCGAGCGCCCGGATTCCCGCCACATTGGTCAACCGCCCGCGAATATCCTGCCACTCCTTGAGGCCCGAGAACTCGACCTGCGCCGCGACGATGCGCGGGACATCGCCTTGTGGCGGTCCCTCCCCGCCGGTCTCCGGCGCGGCTTCCGCCCCCGGCGCATAATTCGCACCGGTTCCCGGGGCGGCGGCGCCGGCGCCACTCGATTTCCAGCGGCTCTCGATCGTCCCGAACGCGACCGCGGCGGCCGCGCGCGCGCTCGCCTTGAGGTCCTTCGCCAGGGGATCGCTCTGCTCGAACTGGAGCGCGCCAACGCCGTCAGTGCCGGCAAGCCGCGTCACGAACGTGTCGCCTGCGACCTCGCCCACGGCAATGACGACGGGCGAACCGTACTCGTCCTGCATCCTCGCGAGCGCCTCGGGGTCGCCGGCGAGAACCGCCCTGACGGTGTCGAGCGTGAGATTCGCCCGCGGCCGCAAGATCGTGGCGGGCGCGATCGAGTGGGACAGATCGAGGTCGTCGAAGGCTTGGCGCCAGCCTTCTTCCCCCTCGCTCGCGACCGCGTCCCCCACAATCATGAGCGGCAGGATCGAGACCGGCTGCGCGCGCTCCTCGCTAAAGGGCAGGCTGTACTCTTGCAGGAGCTGCTTGATCGCCGCCTCGTTCACGCTGACGTCCAGGATCGCGATATAGCGGGTGGTTGATGTCTGCTCCTTGCGGATCGACACCCCGCTTACGAGAGCCTCGATATCCTCCTTGGTAAGGCCGGGCAGGTCCGGATCGACGCCCGCCGGGAGCAGGCGCTGGAGCACGGTTTTCACCGCGCGCGCCTGCGCTTCGGCCATGCCCGTCTCCCGCGCGGCGACGGCGTTCTCGGCGGTGATGTCCACCGAAATCTTGGCGACGTCATAGAGGCCCTCGGCCGCGCGCGCGGCGTCGCCCGTTACGGCATTGAAGGCAAGGCCGAGCCAAAGGATAAGCCCAGAGGCCAGCGCGCCCTGTCTCAGTCGCGTTGCCGCCATGTTCAACCTCGCCGATCCTTCCCTTGAGCCTCGTTCCAAGCCGCCCGGTAAAGCTTGTGAATGTGGCGGTCGAACGGCCTCCTCAAGCCTTGACGGGCCTCGCCCGGCACGATTGTTATGCCAAATCGCCTCGTCTCGCACCCCGAGTGGTTCGGTGCCCGCAACTCCCAAGGAAAAGGCCAAACTGACCTATCGCGACGCAGGCGTCGATATCGACGCCGGCAACGCGCTGGTTGAGGCCATTGGCCCGCTTGCCGCGGCAACGAAGCGCGCCGGCGCGCTCGGCGCCATCGGCGGCTTCGGCGGACTGTTCGATCTCAAGGCGGCCGGATTTACCGATCCCCTGCTGGTCGCGGCGACCGACGGGGTCGGCACCAAGCTCAAGCTCGCGATCGAAACCGGCCTTCACGACGGAATCGGCATCGACCTCGTGGCCATGAACGTTAACGACCTCGTCGTTCAGGGCGCCGAGCCCCTGTTCTTTCTCGACTACTTCGCCTGCGGCAAGCTCGAGCTCGGCGTGGCGGCAGCCGTCATCGGCGGCATCGCCAGAGGCTGCAAGGAAGCGGGCTGCGCGCTCATCGGCGGTGAGACCGCCGAGATGCCGGGCCTCTATGATCCCGGCGATTACGACCTTGCGGGCTTTACCGTCGGCGCGGTCGAACGCGACCGCCTGTTGCCGCGAAGGGATATCGCAGCGGGCGACGTCATTCTTGCGCTCCCCTCGTCCGGCGTTCACGCCAACGGCTTTTCGCTCGTCCGTCGCGTCGTCGCCGATGCCGGCTTGCGCTGGAGCGACCCCGCGCCGTTCGCGCGGCAAGCAACGCTCGGCGAGGCCCTGCTCACACCGACCCGCATTTATGTCGGCCAGGTGCTTGAAACGATTCGCCGAACCGGCGCCGTCAAGGCGCTCGCCCACATCACCGGCGGCGGCTTGACCGACAACATCCCGCGCGTCCTCCCCGCGGACGTCTCAGCCGAGATCGACCTTGCAACCTTCGCCCTGCCGCCCGTCTTCGCCTGGCTCATGCGGGAAGCGCGGCTTCCTCTGGACGAGATGCTGCGAACGTTCAATTGCGGCATCGGCATGATCCTGGTCGTCGCCCCGCAAGACGCCGGGCGTGTGAACGAAGCGCTCGGACGCGAGGCGTTTGCGATCGGCATGATCGGCGAGCGCGGAAGCGGCGAAGCGGTCCGTTATGCTGGCGCGTTCGCACGGGGCGCGCCGTGAGGAAAGCGCGCGTGGGCGTCCTCATCTCCGGCCGCGGCAGCAACCTTCAGGCCCTGATCGAGGCCTGCGCGAGGCGGGACTTTCCCGCCGAGATCGTGCTCGTCGTCTCCAATGTGGCCGGCGCGCATGGCCTTGCCCGCGCGGAAAAGGCGTCCATCCCCACGCGCACGATCGATCACAAGACTTTCGCCTCGCGCGAAGCCTTCGATGCGGCGCTGACCGCGGCGCTGGAGGCGGCGCGGGTCGAGCTCCTGTGCAACGCCGGCTTCATGCGCCTCCACTCGGAAGGCTTCGTCAGGCATTGGTGGAACCGGCATCTCAATATTCACCCCTCTCTCCTTCCCGCCTTTCCCGGTCTCGGCACGCACGCGCGCGTTCTGGAAGCCGGCGTCAAGGTCAGCGGCTGCACCGTGCATTTCGTGCGGCCCGAGATGGATACGGGCCCGATCGTCGCCCAGGCCGCCGTTGCCGTTCTCCCGGGCGACACGGAAGACAGTCTCGCCGCCCGCGTGCTCCAAGCCGAACACCGCCTTTACCCGCATGCGCTCCGCCTGGTCGCATCGGGCGCGGTCCGCGTCGAAGGCGAGATTGTCGCAGGCTTGACCGGGGTCAAAGTTCAGGCGCTCCAAGCCCCCCTATTCTCCCCGTCCCTCGATGAAGGGCTTTGATTGAAATTGTTAACGGCCGTAAGATTGGGGCCTGGACGGGGCAGTTGTCGCACCGCAAAATAGCGCCTTGCCGCTGATGGACAGTGCCGACGGCCGGATGCTAGAGACTGGCCCAAATCGAGGCGGTTTTGACCCGTTTTTCAAGCGACCGGCCACTTTTTGGCCATCGGCGGCGGGTCCAAGGAAACAGACAAGCGGCCCCGGAACCGATAGCAGGGAGCGCGGGGCAAGGCATAAACAGCGGATATGACAGTCGCCTATTCTCCAACGCATGGGCTCGGCGAAGAGCAGAGCATTTGGTTCAAGCTGACCCCGCTTTTGAACCAGGAGAACCCTATGCAGGTTCTCATGGCTCTCAGCGACAAATACGGCGGCGTCATTCCCATCAATCTCAAGAACCAGCGCGTCATGCTGCTGTCGGAGCCCGCGCATGCCGAGCGCGTGCTGGTGACCAATGCCGACAATTACGTGAAGTATTTCGACGGGCTGCGCCCCGTCTTCGGCAAGAGCATGATCACCGTCGATGGCGCGTTGTGGCAGAAGATCCGCGCGCCGCAGCAGCCCGCCTTCCATCCGCATATGTTCGAGGTCTACTTCCCCTATCTGATGTCGGCCATCGACTCGAAGATGGCGCGTTGGGCGACGATCGCCTCGTCCGGCGAGACCATCGAGATGGTGGAGGAGACTTGGACGCTCGCCGCCGAGATGGTGTGCAAGGCGCTGTTCGACCGCGACATGCCGTTCAACCCGCATTTCGTCTTCAAGCAGGTCAAGACCTACACCGACGTGGTGAACCACAAGTCGATCCGGCTCAAGAACGTGCGCGGCCAACTTGAAGAGGTCACGCAGGAAGACGCCGCCAAGGCCATGGAGGTGTGGGGCCAGATTCCCGAGACGGTGATCGGCGCCAATATCATCGACCATCGCGAGAAGACGCTGCTGAAGATGTTGGAGACGGCCGAGGCCGATCCCAACTTTCCCGAATTCGATCGCCAGCAAGTGATCGACGAGATGAAGCAGTATCTGTGGGCCGGGACCGAGACGACCGCGCTCACGCTGGCGTGGTCGCTCTACCTGTTGTCGCAGCATCCCGCCGCGCTCGAGCGCATCAGGGCGGAGGCGCGCGCCGTATGCGGCGAGCGCGACCCGCAATGGAACGAAATTCAGCAACTGAGCTATACCCGCATGGTGATCCAGGAGACCATGCGGCTGTTCCCGCCGATCTGGGCCCTCATCCGCATCGCCGCCGGCGACGACGAGATCGAGGGTCACAAGATCAAGGCCGGCGACAAGATCGTCATCCTCGCTTACGTGATGCACCACAGTCCGAAATTTTGGGACGAGCCGGAGAAGTTCGAGCCCGAGCGCTTCGCCCCCGAGCGTGCCAAGAAGCGGATGAAGTACAGCTACCTGCCGTTTTCGGCCGGCAAGCGCTCCTGCATCGGCGGCGCGCTGTCGCAGATCGAGAACACGCTCGCGCTCGTCCAGTTGCTGCGCCGCTTCACCCCGGAATATGCCGGGCCGGTGCCGGCGAAAATTCACGCGACCGTGACGCTCTGCCCCAAAGGCGGGCTACCCTTCCGCATTCGCGCCCTAAGCTGAAATCCTAGTTCGGCATGTCGGTCTTGGCGGCCGGCGCATCGGCCGGCTTGGCGGCGTCCTCGATGGCGGGAAAGCCCGCGCGCAGATAGGCGACGATCTGCCAAATCTGCTCCCGGCTCAGCTCCTTCTTGAACGCGGGCATGGACGTGCCGAACGGCTTGCCGCCCTCGGAGATGGTCCACAGCAGGTACTGGTCGATCGCGATCGGCTGCTGGATCATGTAGGCCAGAAGCGCGGGCGATGGGCTGAGCGCGCTGGCAAGGTCGCCGTTGCCGAGCCCGGACTTGCCGTGGCACTGGCTGCAATGGGCGGCGAAGAGCGGGCCGCCGGCGGCGATGGCGTTGACGGTGTAGCCGACATCGTTCTGGGTCGTGACGTACTCCTCGGGAAAGCGCCGGTTCACGAAGGTCGAGAAGCGGATCATGCGCTGCTGCTGTTCCGGGCTCAGATTCTTGAAGTTCCAGCCCATCGGCGCCCCTTGTTGCCACTGCTCGGGCCCCTCTTGCGCCGACGTCTCGAACGCGGCCGGCAAGGCGCCGGCAAAGACAAGGGCGAGCGCAATCAGCCCGGAACGGTTTCGTGATGGCATCGGCATGGCTGTTCCTCCGCGCCCTAAGAGTGACAGGTTTGGGGCCGGAGGGTTTGTCTCAGATCAATGGCCGGATGCTCAGAAACCCGCTTCGAAAGCCTGAAACCGCCGTTCCAGCTCCCATTGCTGCGCCGCCTTGGCGTTCTTCTCGAGGAAGGAAGCGCAAGCCGGCGAAGGCTCGCCCATGCCTTGCGCCTCGCTCGCGCAATCCTTGGCGAAACGCGAGAAGCCGCCCTTGTCGGCCCATAAGCTCGAGCCCGGAAGGAAGCTGTATTCGATGCTGTTGCGCACCATCTCCTTGAGGTCGGCATAAGCGAGCGCGTAGTCGGCGACGGCGCGGGCGTAGTCATGGGTGAGATCGATGCGCTCGATGCCGGGATCGTCGGTCGAGAGCGCGACGGGCACGCCGAATTTGCGATAGGTGGCGAATGGATGCTTGTCGCCGCTGACGCCGAGAATGATGTCGTTGCTCGTGAGGTTGATCTCGACCAGCACGCCCTTGTCGGCCATGGTCTTCAGAAGCTCGTAGGGGTGGTCCTCGTACATCACGTCAACGCCGTGACCGATGCGGTCGGTGCCCGCCTCCTCCACCGCAAGCCTGATATGGCAGCACAGCCCTTCCGGCGGCACCAGCCCTGGCGCGAGCTCACCCGCGTGCAGGCTGACATGAACGTTGGGATAGGCCGTGCGCAGGAATCCGACCATGCGCATGTGTTCGGCGTAATCTTCCATGGCGCTGGGACCGTCCTCTTCGCCGACGAAATTGATGGCGACCACGCGCGGATCGGCCGCGGCGAGCGCGAAGCCGAACAGCGCTTGCGCGAACACGAGCTCCTTCGGATTGTTGCGGAAGACCTCGTAGATGTAGCGGAGCGCGACCTTGCAGCCCGGCGCCTCGCCCGGCTCGTTGCAACGCCCGAGGTCGCGGCGCTTGGCTTCGGCTGCCGTCCAGAACTCGCGCGCCGCCGGGATGTCCTCGGCCAAGCCCTTGTCGAGCAGCTCCTGCCGCAGCCCTTCCAAATCCTCGCGCCACGCCACGTCCTTGGTGATGGTGTTGAGCCGGTTCCAGGGCGGCGTCGCCATCAGTTCGAGATATTGCGTGTTCTGCTGCGCGGCGCGGTTTGACACCTCGTCGAGCCATTCGCCGGTATGCCCCGGATCGGTGCCGCCGAATTTCTTGAACGCGCCGAAGAAGTGGTCGTGGCCGCTGTCGCCTTCCGAAGCGACGTAGTTGCGCATGGAAAAGGCATCGATCAGCCCGTCGTAGAGCCGCTGGTCCTTCAAGGCCGAGCCGGCGGGGACGGTGCCGGCGCCGCAGGCCGATGCGCCACCGCCAGCGGCCTGCTGCTTGTCGAAGGCGTGCGCCGTCACGTCGACGCAGAGCTTGTCGTCGATGGCGTCTTGGATCAGCGTCTCGGCGAACACGGCGCTATGCAGATGAAGATGCAACTCGCCGCCCTTGGGCATGCGCTTGAGGAATTCGTAAAGGGCAAGCGGGTCGCCGCGAACTTTATCGAGCGCCGTGGCGGCGCGGAGCTCGGCCTCGCTCGGTTCCGGCCCGGCGGCCGCCCCCACATGCATGGCGGCGGCCGAGAGAAGGACCGTTAATCCGATGATGGCGCGCGCGATACCCATGGGGCCGACAATAGCACGAAGTCGGGCGCCGCCGTCCTCCGCCTTTGCGAGCGGCCGCTAACCCTACCCGACGATTTCGCTTTTCTTGAAGCACAGCGCGATCTCGCGCTTGGCCGTCGCGGCGCTGTCGGAGCCGTGCACCGAATTCCGTTGCAGATTGACGGCAAAATCCTTGCGGATGGTGCCGGGCGCCGCGTCGGCGGGATTGGTCGCCCCCATCACCTGGCGATTCTTGGCGATGGCATTCTCGCCCTCGAGCACCTGCAAGACGATGGGCCCGGAGGTCATGAAGCTGACGAGGTCCTGGAAGAAGGGCTGGTGCTTGTGGACGTCGTAGAACTTGCGGGCGTCCTTCTTCTTCCACCACACGCGCTTCTGCGCGATCACGCGCAAGCCCGCGCCTTCGAGCCGCGCGATGATCTGCCCGGTTATGTTTCGCTCGGTCGCATCGGGCTTGATGATCGACAGCGTGCGCTCACTGGCCATGCAAGAATATTCCTCTAATCCACTTGAATCTGCGGCTTATAGCGGCCGCGGGCGACAGCGACAAGGCGATTGGTGTGACGCTTTCGTGAACCTCATCCCTGCTCGCGCCAGCTTCCGTTGGTGTCTTGCTGAAAATAGCTCACGGCGTACCCTTGCGCTTTCGCCCCCCGCCAAGCCTCCCTGGCGCGGGCCACCGCGTCCTGGTCGCGGCCGTCGAACACATAGGCCACCCTCACGTAAGGCGAAGCATCGGCGAGCGTGGCGCCGTCCACCAGGAAGCGAACATGCGCGGCATTGGGGTTGTCCTCGTCGGCGGTGAGGTAGACCGGCTGGGCGGAAGCACGGCCGTCGCGCGCCGTCCCATGCGGAAGGAAGCTCTCCTCGCCGTAGGTCCATAACAGCGTATCGAGGGCCTCGACCCGCTCCTCGCTCGCGGCTTGGACGACGGCGCGCCAGCCGCGCTTGAGCGACAGCTCGAGCAAGGTCGGAAGCACGTCAGCGAGCGTGCGGCGCTCGAGGTGATAGAAATAGACCTCGGTTGCGCTCCCCTCACCCATTGCGGGATCCTTTCGCGAACGGATTGTCGCCCTTGCGCAAGTTCAATCTGATCGGCACGCCCGGCATGGCGAAGGTCTCGCGCAAGGAATTCACGAGATAGCGCACGTAGGAGTCCGGCAGCGCCTTCGGCCGCGAGCAGAACAGCACGAAGGTCGGCGGGCGCGCATTGGCTTGGGTGATGTATCTGAGCTTGATCCGGCGCCCCGACACGGCCGGGGGCGCATGCGCCTCGACCGCGGCTTGCAGCCAATCGTTGAGCGCGTGGGTGGGCAGCCGCAAATTCCATATCGCGTCGGCGGCAAGGATCGCCTTCATCAATTTGTCGAGTCCGGTGCCCGCGACGGCCGAGACCGGCACCAGCGCCACGCCCTTGATCTGCGGCAGGAGCCGCTGGCAGGTCTCGCGCAAAGAGGCCAGGCGCTTTTCGGGATCGCGCACGAGGTCCCATTTGTTGACGGCGATGACGAGCGCGCGGCCTTCCTGCGCGATCAGGTCGGCGATCTGGAGGTCTTGTTTCTCGAACGGCTGCTCGGCGTCCAGCAGCAGCACGACGATTTCGGCGAAACGGATCGCCTTCAGCGCGTCCCCGACCGACAGCGTCTCGGCGCGCCCCTCGACGCGCATCTTGCGCCTCAGCCCCGCGGTGTCGAACAGGAGCAAGGAGCGGTCGCCCCATTCGAGGCTCGAGGCGATGGCGTCGCGCGTGATGCCGGCCTCGGGACCGGTGATCATGCGCTCCTCGCCGAGAAGGGCGTTGATGAGGGTCGATTTACCGACATTGGGCCGCCCCACGATCGCGATGCGCAAGGGATGCTCGGCCGTTTCGGCGGGTTCGCCCGCCGCCTCGCCGCCTTCGCCCGCGCGTTCCCCGCAGGCCTCCTCGATGGCCGCGGCAAGATCGCCGATGCCGATATCGTGCTCGGCCGAGATGCCGAGCGGCTCGCCCAGCCCGAGCGCATAAGCTTCGTAGAGCCCGGGTTCGGCCGCGCGGCCCTCGCTCTTGTTGACGGCGAGGATGACCGGCTTGCCCGACGCCCGCACCAGCTCGGCGAAAATCTCGTCGGCCGCCACCACGCCGGTCCGCCCGTCGATCAGGAACAGCACGAGATCGGCGCTCGCGATCGCCGCTTCCGTCTGCTTGCGCATGCGCGCCGTAAGTCCGCTATCGCCGGGTTCGAGCCCGGCCGTATCGATGAGCCGCACGGTAGCGGCGCCGAGCGTCGCCTCGGCCTCGCGCCGGTCGCGCGTCAAGCCGGGCTGGTCGTCGACAAGGGCGAGCTTCCGGCCGGCAAGCCGGTTGAACAGGGTGGACTTGCCGACATTGGGCCGTCCAACGATGGCGACGGTGAAGGGCATCGGAAGGTGACCTTGCGGACAGGAGCGGGGTCGCGGCGTCCCGCGGGAAGCATTAATTGAGGGCGATCAGCGAGGCGTTGTCGGCAAGGATATACATGCGCCCGCCGGCGACAACAGGCGCGACGAAAACCGGGGTATCGAGATCGAGCTGGCTCAGCAGCTGGCCCGTGCGCGCATCCGCGCCCACGAGAAGCCCCTCGCCCGAGACGAGCCAAAGCTTGCTGCCGGCCAGCACCGGCCCGCTCCAGCGGGAGCCGCCGGGAAGCTGCGACACCCATCGCACCTTGCCGTCGGCGCGTGCGAGCGCAATGAGCTTGCCGCTGAGATCGACGACGTAGACGGTGTCGCCCGCGACCCACGGCATCTGCGTGCCGGCGATGTTCCGCGTCCACAGCCGCTCGCCCGAGGATTCGGCGATCGCGATCATCTTGCCGCCATGGCTGACCACGAAAACCACGCCGCGATCGACGACCGGCCGGGCCGGATCACCGAGAACCCCCGAAGCCGAGGTGTCGGCCTGGCGCGCGAGCGAGTCTCGCCAGGTCTGCTTCCCGCTCGCGACTTCGAAGGCGCCGACATCGCCGGCCGGGAACGGCGCGATCACCACGGCGCCGGTCACGGCGGGGCTGACATTGCTGAGGAGGGTTGCCGATACCGGCAATCCGCGCGAGGTCCAAAGCTGCTCGCCGTCGCTGGCGCCGAGCGCATAAAGCGTGTTGCCGGCCGAAACGAAGAAGATCTTGCCGCCCGAAGCCGTGGGCGCGCCGCGGACCGGCTCGCCGACCCGCTTGGTCCACACCACGGCGCCATTGCCGGGATCGAGGGCAACGACGGTGCCGTAGCCGGTCGCCGCGTAGAGGCGCCCGCCGTCGAGTGCCAGACCGCCGCCAAAGCCCTCCTTGCTCTTCTCATTCTCGGGGGTCACGTCCTGCGACCAGATCCGGCCCCCGCTCGCCGCGGAGAAAGCCGACACCGTTCCGGCCGCGTCGAGCGTGAAGACTTTGCCGTCCGCGACCAGAGGCACGGCGCTGAGGCGCCCGCTCGATGAGGAACCGGTCCCGGCATCGGACGACCAGACTTTGCGCACATCGCCGTTCAGCGCGAGATTGCCGAGGCTGTTCGACGGCGAGCCGCCTGGCTGCGACCACGCGGCATTGGCCTGGGGCGCGGGCACCTGGACGGGCTTTGCCCCCTCGCCCGGATCGGCGACGATTTCCGTCGTGTCGGTGATAACGGCGACCCTTTCGCCGGGAAGCGGCACTTCCTTCTTGGAGAAGGGATTCTTGACCTTCCGCTCGAGCGTTTCGAACGTACTGCCCGCGCATCCGGCGAGGCTCGCGGCAAGAGCCGCCGCGAGCGCCACGCCGAAGAGGCGATAACCCAATCCCCGTGTAAGACCCGAGCGCAACTTCGAGCCA
>JBFWTF010000028.1:0-17112 GCA_050247995.1 Methyloceanibacter sp.
AACCTCGGCCGAGGCTGCGGGGCGCAGGGGGCTTCAACGTCAATCGGCGCGAAAATAAGGCGGTAGAACATGGCAGGACTGGGGGATGGGGCTCCCTTTGGCGATGCAAGCCCTTCCGGCGATGGGCCTGAACCCTCGCGGAAGGAGGCTGCCGAATATATTGCCGGGATGCTCGAGGGCTTGGTGCGGGTCGCAAACAGCGCGAACATGCCTTTCCTCGCCTATCTGCTCAACGTGGCGCTGGAGCAGGCCAAAATCGACAAGACGGATCGCGACTAGGCGGCCGGTTTCAGCGACACAAGCTGCTGACCGTGGCGCTGGAGCCTTCCGGCGAGGTCGAGTTCGATCAGAACGATCTGGACCTTTCTCGCCGGCATCCCCGTGGTGCGAATCAGCTCGTCGATATCGACGGGGCTTGGCCCGAGCGCTCCCACGACGATTTCCCGTTCGGTTTGAGCGATATCGGGAAGGGGCTCCTGGGCTTTGCGCTCGTCGCTCGCGGCAAGACCCTCGGGCGCCGCAAGCGGGCGTCCCAGGATCGGCGCGAGCGTCTCGACGATATCGCGCGAAGAGGTGACGAGGGCCGCGCCCTGCTTGAGGAGATTGTTGGTGCCGGCCGCGCGCGGATCGAGCGGGCTGCCGGGCACGGCGAAAACTTCGCGTCCCTGTTCGCCGGCGAACCGCGCCGTGATCAGCGAGCCCGAGCGCTCGGCCGCCTCGACCACCACCACGCCGAGCGCGATGCCGGAAATGAGCCGGTTGCGGCGGGGAAAATCCTTTCCGCGCGGCGAGAAGCCGGGAGGGCGCTCGCTGATGAGGAGGCCGTGCGCGGCGATCTCCTGCTGCAACGCATCGTTCTCCGGCGGATAGACCACGTCGATGCCGCCGGCGACCACGGCGATGGTGCCATGCTCAAGCGCGCTGCGATGGGCGGCCGTATCGATGCCGCGCGCAAGCCCCGAAGCAATCACGAAGCCTTCGAGCCCGAGCTCGTGTGCCAACTGACGCGCGAATTTCTGTCCCGCCGCGGAGCCGTTGCGGGCGCCGACGATGGCGACGATGGGAAAGGCGGCGAGCTCGGCGCGGCCTTTGATGTAGATGAGGGGCGGGGGCGCATCGACATGGGCGAGCGCGGGCGGATAGCCCGGCTCGCCGACCGCGACGAGCTTGGCGCCGATGCTGTCGGCGCGGGCAAGCTCGGCCTCGGCCTCGGCTTCGGTGCAGAGGGCAATAGCGTGGGATCGGCCGCCCCGCCGCGACAGCATGGGCAGCGCGGCAATGGCGGCTTCCGCCCCGCCGTACGCGTTGACGAGCGCCCGGAACGTCGCCGGCCCCACATTCTCGCTGCGGATCAGCCTGAGCCAGGCAACACGTTGACGGCGGTTGAGCCGCGACGCGGTGTCCGCCGGCGATGAGCCCTTACCGCTTCGTTTCGCCAATTCGCGTCTCCTCGCCGCGCATAAGCCTGCCGATATTCGCCGCATGGCGCACATAGAGAAGAGCGCCGAGCAGCAGGAACAGCGCCGCGAGACGCCATTCGCCCATCGCCGCGAGGGCGAGTACGCTGGCGGCGACCGCCGTCAAAGCCGCAAGCGAGGAGTAGCGCGTGAGAAACGCGACCAGGAGCCAAGTGCCGGCGAAGATGGCGGCGGCCGGCCAATAGAGCCCGATCAGCACGCCGAGATAGGTGGCGACGCCCTTGCCGCCCTTGAAGCCGAGCCAGACCGGAAAGACGTGGCCGAGGAAGGCGCCAAGCCCCGCGGCGAGAGCGGCGGTTTGGCCGAAATGCCCGGCGATGAGCACGGCGGCGGTGCCTTTCAAGGCATCGAGAATGAGCGTCAGCGCGGCAAGCCCCTTGTTTCCTGCGCGCAGAACGTTTGTCGCCCCGATATTGCCGGAGCCGATCTTGCGCAGATCGCCGACCCCGGCGAGCTTCGTCAGGATCAGGCCGAAGGGGATCGAGCCGAGGAGATAGCCGCCGGCAAGCGACAGGACATTGACGAGGATTTCACTCCAATCGGCGGGAGACATGGTCACCGTCCCAATCGCGCCGCTACGGGCTCGCGCCGTCGGCGTAGTTAAAGGCGATGCGCCCGGCAACGACGGTGAGCATGGCGCGGCCCTGGAGCTGCGCGCCGTCGAAGGGCGTGTTCTTGGATTTCGAACGCAGGCGCTCGGGCTCGACCGTCCAGGGCCGGTCGAGGTCGACCAGCACGAGGTCGGCGGGCGCGCCACGGGCGAGTCTTCCGCTGCCGAGCCCGAGCAGGCGGGCCGGGTTGGCGGCGAGGGTGGCAAAGAGTTGCGGAAGATCGACATGGCCGTCGTGATAGAGGCCGAGGCTCGCGCCGAGCAGCGTTTCGAGGCCGACGGCGCCATCGGCCGCCTCGGCGAAGGGACGCCGCTTGCCTTCGGCGCCGCGCGGATCGTGCGCCGACACGATCACGTCGATGTCGCCGTTCGCAACGCCCTCGACCATGGCGCGGCGATCGTCCTCCGACCGGAGCGGCGGCTTCATCTTGAAGAAGGTGCGGTAGGAGCCGATGTCGTTCTCGTTGAGGGCGAGGTGGTTGATCGACACGCCGCAGGTGACGGGAAGGCCCATCAGCTTCGCGGCGCGGATCACGTCCAACGACGCGCGGCACGAAATCTGGGCGGCGTGATAACGGCCGCCCGTCAGCTCGACCAGCCGGATATCGCGCTCGAGCATGATGGTCTCGGCGGCGGCGGGAATGCCGCGCAGGCCGAGCCTGGTCGCGACTTCGCCCTCGTTCATCACCCCGTCCTTGGCGAGCCAGGGATCTTCGAGATGGTGGACGATGAGCGCGCCGAAATCCTTGGCGTAGGCGAGAACGTTGCGCATGACCTTGGCGTTGACGATGCTGGTCTTGCCGTTGGAGAAGGCGACGGCGCCTGCCTCGCTGAGAAGTCCAATCTCGGTCATCTCCTCGCCGAGAAGGCCCTTGGTCATGGCGGCCATGGGGTGGACGTGGACGAGCGCGGTGTCGCGGGCGCGCCGCAGGATGAAATCGACGAGCGCGACGTCGTCGATGACGGGATCGGTGTTGGGCATGCAGGCGATCGTGGTGACGCCGCCGGCGGATGCGGCCCGGCTCGCGGTCGCCAGAGTCTCGCGATGCTCATGACCGGGCTCGCCGGCGAAGACCATCATGTCGACCAGCCCCGGCGCGAGAATGAGACCGGCGCAATCGACGATCTCGGCGTCGCCGGCGGCTCCCGCGTCGATGTAGGGCCCGAAATCGGCGATGAGACCGTCCCTGATGAGGAGGCCGCCCGGCTGGTCGAGACGCGAGGCAGGGTCGATCAGGCGCGCGTTGACGAGCGCCAGGGCTTCGGGTGGGGAGGGTTCTTTCTGGTCGCGCATTGTGCCGCCCTACCGGTTGGGCAGATGGCGGGCCAGCGCCTGGAGCACCGCCATGCGCACCGCCACGCCCATCTCCACCTGCTCGCGAATGACACTGCGGGTGTCGTCGGCGACGTTGGAGTCGATCTCGACGCCCCGGTTCATCGGCCCCGGATGCATGATGAGCGCGTCGGGCTTGGCCCGGGCGAGCTTGTCGTAGTCGAGGCCGAAGAAGTGGAAATATTCGCGCTGACTCGGGATCAGGCTCGAGGTCATGCGCTCGCGCTGGAGCCTGAGCATCATGACGATGTCGGCATCGGCCACGCCCTCGCGCATCGAGGTGTAAACCTCCACGCCCAGCCGCTCGATGCCGGCCGCCATCAAAGTAGACGGTCCCACGACGCGGACGCGGGCGCCGAGCGCGTTGAGGAGAAGGATGTTCGAGCGCGCAACCCGCGAGTGAAGAATGTCGCCGCAGATGGCGACGATGAGGCCTTCGATGCGGCCCTTGTGGCGGCGGATGGTGAGCGCGTCGAGCAGGGCCTGGGTCGGATGCTCGTGACTTCCATCGCCGGCATTGATGACGGAGCAATCGACCTTCTGCGACAGGAGCTCGACGGCGCCGGCGGCGTAGTGGCGCACCACGAGGATATCGGGGCGCATGGCGTTGAGCGTCACCGCCGTGTCGATGAGCGTCTCGCCCTTTTGCACCGAGGACGTGCCGACCGACATGTTCATCACGTCGGCGCCGAGCCGTTTGCCCGCGAGTTCGAACGAGCTCTGGGTCCTGGTCGAGGACTCGAAGAAGAGGTTGATCAGGGTGCGGCCGCGAAGGTCGTCGCGTTTCTTGGCGATTTGCCGGCTGAGGGTGGCGGCCTGTTCGGAGAGATCGAGCAGCGCCACGATCTCGGCAGGCGAAAGCCCTTCGATTCCAAGAAGATGACGGTGCGGGAAGGAGTCGGTCGAGCTTGGCGACGGGAAGGTCATCAAAGGCGACTGTATAAGCCTGGGCGGATGCCGCGGCAAGTCCGCGGGCGGCAAAACCCCCGGGCTGCACACACCTATCGCCGATCGGCACCAATGCCCGGTTAAGGCAGCGGCGGCCGAGGATGACGGCGCGGCGCGTCTTGGGATATCCTCTTCCGCTCTACCTCGCCGGTAGGGGAACCCAAACCAGGAGGCAAAGATGCGTAAGCTTGCGATTGCCCTAGGTATCTCGGCAGCAATGTTGATGGGCGGCGGCGTCGCGTGGAAGGCCGACGCTACGACATGGAGATCGGGAACCCTGAATCTCCCTGGCGTCACCAAGAACTACTCGCCGATCGAGAAGGCTGCCTGCACCGGCTGGGGCAGACATTGTCCGCCGGGCTTCGTGTGGCGCTGCGGGCCGTGGCGCTGCTGGTGCAGACCCTGCTAGTTCGAATGCTGCGGCTTCGAAGCCGCTCCGTTTTGCGAGGCCGCCGGGTTCCCGGCGGCCTCGTGTGTTTCAGGCGGGTTTCGGCGCGCCTTTCGCGCTTGCCATGACGTGGATTTTCCATAAGTCTCCGCCTTGGCTGGCGCGAATCACGGCGAAGGCCTCGCCTCAAGGCACGGCACGGATTCCGTATTATTGGAGAAGCCGCTCATGATGAGCCTGCCCTTTGTGCTCTTTGCCTGCGGACTCGGCGCGGCCTGGCTCAGGCAGCGTGAAGTGGCGCTCGGATTCTGGACCGCGGGGCTCGTGGTCCTGCTCGCGCTGTTCCGCGCGCATTACGGCGACGCTCTCAACATCGCACTTTGAAGCCGGGGGACGATCGTGCCGAGTGACCTGTCGCGGCTTCTGAATGCCCTGGGCCTCGTTGCCATCGACACGCTGCTCGCTCTTGCCTTCATCGACCAGCTCTGGTTCCGCGACCTGCCATGTCCGGTCTGCATCCTGCAACGGGGCGCCTTCATCGCCGCGGGCTTCGGCATCGCGCTCAATCTGTTGCTCGGTCCGCGGCCGAGCCATTACGGCGCGGCGATCTTGGGCGCCGTTGCCGGGGCCGTCATCGCGTTGCGCCAGATGCTGCTCTACATGGTCCCGGGCAGCGGCTCGTACGGCAACGCGGTGTTCGGGATGCACCTCTATACTTGGGCGTTTATCGGCTTCGTGCTGATTATCGTCGGCTCCGCGGTCATGCTGTTCTACGACCGGCAATTCGGCCGTCCCGAACCGTGGTCGAGCCGGCTCGACGTGTTCGCGCTGACCGCGCTCGTCACGTTCCTTCTGCTCGCCGTCGGCAATATCTTCTCGACGCTCTTCCTGTGCGGCTTCGGCTTCTGTCCCGATGCGCCGACGGGCTATGCGATGTAGGATTTTGGCATGACGCCAAGTTCCGCGTCAGCTGGAGCCAAGAATGACCGCCGGGGTTGGTCCTTGAGAGCCCAAGCGCTATTGGCCGTCGCGGGCTTGATTTCCTGTCTCGGGCTGGCCGAAGCGGGCGCCGCCGAACAGGGGCCGGCGGATGTCGTCCTGCGCAACGGCAAAATCTACACCGCCGATCCTGCGCGCTCGATCAAGCAGGCGGTCGCCGTCAAAGGCAACACGATCATCTCCGTCGGCACCGATGGCGAAATCGCGCCGCTGATTGGCCCTGCCACCACGGTCGTCGACCTCGAAGGCAAGCTCGTTCTGCCCGGTCTGATCGACACGCACATCCATCCGATCATCGGCGCGGTGAATGGAGCAAAATGCAGCCTCGCCGGCGTCAAGGCGACCATCGAGGCGCTGACGCCGGTCATCCGGACCTGCCTCGACGAGAACCAGGGCGGCGAGGACCAGTGGTTCGAGGCGGCGCAACTCGACAATTACGGCTTCGCGGCAACCGCCAAGGACGTCGATAAGATCGAGGCAAAAAGGCCCGTCGCTCTGTGGGGCAATGATGGACATACGGTGTGGATCAACAGCCACGGGCTCGAGCTCATCGGGGTCACAGCCGAGACGCCCGATCCCCCTGGAGGCAGGATCGGGCGCGACGCTTCCGGCGCGCCGACCGGGGTTTTCGCCGACGCTGCCACGCTCCTCGTCGATAAGAAAATTCCCGTCCTCTCGCTCGACGAACGCGTGCGCCTCACCGCCGCCGAGATCGAGAGGATGTCGGCCTCCGGCATCACCTCGCTCATGGACGCCTATGTGACGCCGGCGGAAGAGGCGGTTTGGCGGAAGCTGTACGACACCGGCAGGCTCCCCATGCGGGTCAGGATGGCGATTTATCTCGCCGATCCAGACGCCGCGGCCGGGCAGACGGGGGACGACAGCGACGAAGCCGTGGCCCGTCTCGTCAAGCTCAGCAAGGACGGCGAGGTCGATCCGGACTTCCTTCGCGCCGGAATCATCAAGGTGTTCGCCGACGGCGTGATGGAGTACCCGGCGCAGACGGCGGCGCTTCTTTCGCCTTATCTCGACGCCGAGGGCAAACCTACGGGGAAATCCGGCGCGCTCTATTTCGATCCCGAGCGGTTCGCGCGACTGGTGCAGAAGCTCGATGCCGCAGGTCTCACCGTGCATATCCACGCCATCGGCGATGGGGCGGTGCGGGCGAGCCTCGATGCCTTCGCCGCCGCCCGCGCCGCCAACGGCGACAGGGATAACCGGCATCAGATCGCTCATCTCCAGCTCATCGACCCGGCCGACTTCCCGCGTTTCAAGGAACTCGGCGTGTTGGCGGATTTCCAGCTCGAATGGGGCGTGCGGGAGCCCGCGACCGAAGGTCCGCTCGAGCCCTATCTCGGGCCCGAGCGCTATCGCTACGTCTATCCCGCCGGAAGCCTTCAGCGCGCCGGGGCGACCATCATCGGCGGCAGCGACTGGGACATCTCGTCGTACAATCCGCTCAAGGCGTTTCGGGTCGCGGTCACGCGCAGCAACAGAGCTGGGCAGGAGCCGCTCAATATCGATCAGCGTATCCCGCTTGAGACCGCGATCGACGCCTATACGATCAATGCCGCCTACGCCATGAAGCAGGACAAGATCACCGGCAGCGTGGAAACGGGCAAGCGCGCCGATCTTGTCGTGCTCGACCGCGACATTCTCACCGTCGATCCGGAAACCATCGGCGATACCAAGGTGCTCGCCACCTATCTCGACGGACGCCTAGTCTATTCGGCCGAAGCCGGCACCCCCGGCCTCGCGAAGGCCGATCATGCCGGCGGACGCGACCCCTTGGAATCAGACCTGCCGGGAGGCCGATGACGGCTGCGCCCGGTTTCGGGTTCTAGCCTTGGGGGCCGAGCCGCTTCAGCCGGTCGAGCGCGCCTTGCAGGATATAGGCCGCCGCCATGCGGTCGATGACCTCGGCACGCCGCTTGCGCGAGGCGCCAGCCTCGATGAGATGGCGCTCGACGGCCTGGGTAGACAGGCGCTCGTCCCAAAGGGTAATCGGCACGGCGATGCGGCCGGCGAGGTTGCGGGCGAAAGCGCGCGTCGATTGCGCCCGGGGGCCTTCCGACCCGTCGAGATTGAAGGGGAGGCCGATCACGAGTCCGCCGACCCCGTGCTCGGCGATCGCGCCTGCGATCGCTTCGGCGTCGTTGGTGAACTTGGTCCGTTGCAGCGTGCGGTAGGGCGTCGCGACGGAGCGGCTCACGTCGGACAGCGCCATGCCGATGGTCTTGGTGCCGAGGTCGAGACCGAGAAGCCGCTGCCCCGGACCGAGCCGGGCGGGCAGGTCTTCGATCGCGACAAGAGGTGCTACAGTCACGAGAGGCAATTCTGAGGATCGAGGCGCATGCAGATTACCTGGTTCGGCCATTCCTGTTTCCGGATCGATGCCGGCTCAAGCCGCATCCTGATCGATCCGTTTCTGACGCACAATGCCACCTTCGAGAAGGCCGGAATCCCCTTCCGCCAAGCGATCGACGGCGTCACTCATGTGGCGCTGACCCACGGGCACGAGGACCATACCGGCGATACGTTGCGCGTCTGCAAGGAGACGGGCGCCCCGCTGCTCGCCGTACACGAGCTTGCCACCTATCTCGCCGGCCAGGGGGTGGACAAGGTCGATGGCGGCAATACCGGCGGCACGCTCCATCACGGCGATTTCGACCTCACCTTCGTCCCGGCCTGGCATTCGTCCTCGCACATGGTCGATGGCCGCCCGCTCTATCTCGGTGCCTGCTGCGGGCTCGTCATCGCCCCGAAAGGGGAGAAGACGGTCTATCACATGGGCGATACCGCGATCTTCGCCGACATGGCGCTGATCGGCGAGATCTATGCGCCGGAAATCGGCTTCGTGCCCATCGGCGACCGCTACACCATGGGGGCCAAGACGGCGGCGCTCGCCTGTCAGCGCTTCTTCCAGTTCGAGACGGTCGTTCCCTGCCATTACGGCACCTTCCCGGTGCTGGACCAGACCGCCGACGAATTCGTCGCCCGGTTGGGCAAGGACAAGGTGCGCGTGCCGGAAGTGGGGGCTGCCTTCAAGGCCTGAGCCCCCGAAGTTGCCGCTTCTGCGCCGCGGTGCTAGACGAGCGCTCGAAGCAACCGAACGTCCCGCCATGTCCGTCGATCGCGCCACCGTCCGCCGCATTGCCCGCCTCGCCCGGCTCGCCGTTACCGAGGAGGAGGAGGCGCGCCTCGAGAAAGAGGTCTCAGGTATCCTCGACTGGGTGGCCCAGCTCGACGAGATCGACACGAGCGCGGTCCCGCCGATGACGCGGGTCGCCGCCATGACCCTGAAGATGCGGAAAGACGAGGTCACCGACGGCTTCTGCGCCGCCGACATCTTGAAGAACGCTCCCCAGGCCGACGACGGCTATTTCGTCGTGCCCAAGATCGTCGAATAGGACGGAGCAGGGTTCCGTGAACAAGCTGACCGAACTCACCATCGCCGAAGCGCGCGAAGGCTTGCGCAAGAAGGCATTCTCCGCGCGCGAATTGACGGAAGCCCATATCGCGGCGATCGAAGCCGGCAACGCGGCGCTCAATGCCTATGTGCTGCCGACGCCCGAGCGCGCGCTCGAAATGGCCACGGCGAGCGATGCGCGGCTCGCCAAGGGCGAAGCGGGCGCGCTCGAAGGCATTCCGCTCGGGATCAAGGATCTGTTCTGCACCAAGGGGGTCAGGACCACCGCCTGCTCGCACATTCTCGATGGCTTCACGCCCCCTTACGAGTCCACCGTGACGGCGAATCTCTGGGCGCAAGGCGCGGTGATGCTCGGCAAGCTCAACAATGACGAGTTCGCCATGGGCTCGTCGAACGAGACGAGCTATTACGGCCCCGTCGTCAATCCGTGGCGGCGCAAGGGATCGGATGCGAAGCTCGTGCCTGGCGGCTCTTCGGGCGGGTCTTCGGCCGCGGTCTCGGCGCGGCTCTGCATGGGCGCGACGGCGACCGACACGGGCGGATCGATTCGCCAGCCCGCCGCCGTGACCGGCACGGTCGGCATCAAGCCGACTTACGGCCGCTGCTCGCGGTGGGGGATCGTCGCCTTCGCGTCCTCGCTCGACCAGGCGGGGCCGATCGCCCGCAACGTGCAGGACGCCGCCATCCTCTTGCGCGCCATGGCGAGCCACGACCCCAAGGACACGACCAGCGCCGATCTTCCCGTACCCGATTACGAGGCGGCCGTCGGCAAGGGCGTGAAGGGCCTCACCATCGGCATTCCCAAGGAATATCGCGCGCCCGGCATGGCGCCGGAGATCGAGGCGCTGTGGCAGAAGGGCGTGGAGTGGCTGAAAGCCGCCGGCGCCAATGTCAAAGAGGTGAGCCTGCCGCATACCAAATATGCGCTCCCCTCTTATTATATCGTGGCGCCGGCCGAGGCCTCCTCGAACCTCGCCCGCTACGACGGCGTGCGCTACGGCCTGCGCGAGAAGGGCGCCGACGTGATCGCGATGTACGAGAATACGCGCGCCGCGGGGTTCGGCCCGGAGGTCAAGCGCCGCATCCTGATCGGAACCTATGTGCTCTCGGCGGGCTATTACGACGCCTATTATCTCAAGGCGCAGAAGGTGCGGACCTTGATCAAGCGCGACTTCGACACCGCGTTCGAGGCGGTCGATGCCATTCTCACGCCGACGACGCCAGGGCCCGCCTTCGCGCTCGGCGAGAAATCGGGCGATCCGCTCGAGATGTATCTCAACGACATTTTCACCGTGACGGTGAATATGGCGGGCTTGCCGGGGATGAGCGTCCCGGCCGGGCTCTCCTCGGAAGGCACGCCGCTCGGGCTCCAGCTCATCGGCAAGGCATTCGACGAGGAGACGCTGTTCCGCGTGGGACGTGTCATCGAAGAGGCTTCGGGCCCGCTCGCCAAGCCTCAAGACTGGTGGAGCAAGGCCGCATGAACGAGATGACGAGCAAGCGCGTGTTGGTGTCCTCGGGCAGTCCGTACGAGCCGATCATCGGCTTCTCGCGCGCGGTCAACCAAGGCGGCATCGTCGCGGTCGGCGGCACGACGGCGGGGTCGGGCGGCAAGCCGGTCGCCATCGGCGACCCCGCGGCGCAGACGCGAGCGATCCTCGAGATCATCGCCAAGGCGCTCGAAGATGCCGGCGCCGGGCTGAAGGACGTGATCCGCACCAGGATCTATCTGGTCGATATCGCCCATTGGGAAGCGGTCGGGCGCGTGCACGGCGAATTCTTCGGCACGATCCGCCCGGCTTCGAGCATCTTGCAGGTGAGCCGCTTCATCAACCCGGATTGGCTGGTCGAGATCGAGGCCGATGCCGTTCTGCCCGCCGAGCGGGCCTAGAGGAATTTGCCATGGCGCCGCGAAAAGCTGAGGATTGCACCTCGATGGAGGAGGTGAGGGCCGAGATCGACCGCGTCGACACCGCGCTGGTGGACCAAATCGGCGAGCGCTTCACCTATGTCGAGCGGGCCTGGCAGCTCAAGAACTCTCCGGCCGAGGCGCGCATCCCCTGGCGGATTCAGCAGGTGATCGACCGGGTGCGGCAGCGGGCCGCCGAGAAGGACTTGCCGCCGGAACTGGTCGAGGCGCTGTGGCGGCAGATGATCGGCTGGTTCATCCAGTACGAGGAAGAGAAGCTCCGCCAGCAGACGGAAGGGAAAGAATAGTTGCGGGCTACTCACGCGTTATGAGGCCTAGCCGTTAGCTCCCCCTCTCCCCTGTGGGGAGAGGGTAGGGTGAGGGGGATCAAGACTCGGACCGCCGCAATGGATGCTACGACAGAAGAATCGAATCTCATCGAAGGGGCGACCGGCAAGTGGGAGGTCGTGATCGGCATGGAGGTGCACGCCCAGGTCACCTCCAACGCCAAGCTGTTCTCGGGCGCCTCGACCGAGTTCGGCGGCGAGCCGAACAGCCACGTGAGCCTGGTCGACGCCGCCATGCCCGGCATGCTGCCGGTCATCAACGAAGGCTGCATCGCCCAAGCGATCCGCACCGGGCTCGGGCTGAAGGCGAAGATCAATCTCGCCTCGGTGTTCGACCGCAAGAACTATTTCTACCCGGATTTGCCGCAAGGCTATCAGATCAGCCAGTACAAGAACCCGATCGTCGGCGAGGGCGAGGTCATCGTCGATCTCCCCGGCGGCGAGCGCGTGACGGTGGGCATCGAGCGGCTGCATCTGGAGCAGGACGCGGGCAAGAGCCTGCACGACCAGCACCCGCTCTACTCCTATGTCGATCTCAACCGCTCGGGCGTCGCGCTGATGGAGATCGTGTCGAAGCCCGATCTCCGCTCGGCCGACCAGGCCAAGGCCTATGTCGGCAAGCTCCGCACCATCCTGCGCTATCTCGGCACCTGCGACGGCAATATGGAGCAGGGCTCGCTCCGCGCCGACGTCAACGTGTCGGTGCGGCGTCCGGGTGAGAATCTCGGCACGCGCTGCGAGATCAAGAACGTCAACTCGATCCGCTTCATCGGCCAGGCCATCGAGCACGAGGCAAGGCGCCAGATCGATATCCTCGAAGACGGCGGCGTCATCCACCAGGAGACGCGGCTGTTCGACGCCAAGACCGGGGAGACGCGCTCGATGCGTTCGAAGGAGGAGGCGCACGACTACCGCTATTTCCCCGATCCCGACTTGCTACCGCTCGAGTTGAAGCAGGATTACGTCGATCGCCTCGCGCGCGATCTGCCCGAGCTCCCCGACCAGAAGCGCGCGCGCTTCATCGCCGACTATGGCTTAAGCCCCTACGACGCCGACGTGCTCATCGCCGAGAAGGAATCGGCCGACTATTTCGAGGAAGTCGCCAAAGGGCGCGACGCCAAGCAGGCGGCGAACTGGGTCATCAACGAGCTGTTCGGGCGCCTCAACAAGGAGGGGCGCGACATCGTCGATAGCCCGGTCACGGCCAGCCAACTCGGCGGCATCATCGATCTGATCAAAGGCGGCACCATTTCCGGCAAGATCGCCAAGGATTTGTTCGACATCGTCTGGAGCGAGGGCGGGGAGCCTGCCGCAATCGTCGCTTCGCGCGGTCTCACCCAAGTCACCGACATGGGCGCGATCGAGCAGGCCGTCGATGACGTCATCGCCAAGAATCCGGAGAAGGCCGAGCAGGCGAAAGCGAAGCCCGCGCTGGCGGGCTGGTTCGTCGGCCAGGTGATGAAGGCCACGGGCGGCAAGGCGAGCCCGCAAGCGGTCAACGAGCTCGTCAAGAAAAAGCTCGGGCTCGAATGAGTCACGCGATCCGCATTCACGAATATGGGGGGCCCGAGGTCCTCAAATGGGAGAAGGTCGCGATCGGAGCGCCCGGTCCCGGCGAGGTCAAGATCAAGCAGACGGCGATCGGCCTCAACTATATCGACGTCTACATGCGCACGGGTCTCTACCCGCAGAATTCGCTGCCCTTCATCCCGGGGATGGAAGGCGCAGGAGTCGTGACCGAGGTCGGCGACGGGGTGAGGGACCTGAAGGTCGGGCGGCGGGTCGCCTATGCCGGCCCGGTCGGCGCCTATGCCGAGGAACGGCTGATCGCCGCCGATCGCGTGGTGAAGATTCCGGCCGATGTCGGCGACCGGCTCGCCGCCGCCATCATGCTCAAGGGCATGACGGCGCAATATCTCCTGCGCCGCACCTACAAGGTCGGACCCGAGACCACGCTTCTGTTCCACGCCGCCGCCGGCGGCGTCGGCCTCATCGCCTGCCAATGGGCCGCGTCTCTCGGCGCGACCGTGATCGGAACCGTCGGCTCGGCCGGCAAGGCGCTGATCGCGCGCGCCCACGGCTGCGCCCACGTCATCAACATCCGCGAAGAGGATCTGGTGGCGAAGGTCAAGGAGTACACCAAGGGCAAAGGCGTCGATGTCGTCTACGACTCGATCGGCAAGGACACGTTCCCGGCCTCGCTCGATTGCCTCAAACCGCTCGGCATGTGGGTCAGTTTCGGCCAGGCCTCGGGGCCGGTGCCGCCCTTCAACATCACGCTCCTGTCGCAGAAGGGGTCTCTGTTCGCCACGCGCCCGTCGCTCAACGCCTATATCGAGACGCGCAAGGACCTCGTCGCCACGGCGAACGACCTGTTCGACGCCGTCGCCAAGGGCACGGTCAAGATCGCGGTCAACCAGACCTATCCTCTGGCCGAAGCCGCGCAAGCGCAGAGCGACCTCGAGGCCCGGCTCACGACAGGTTCGACGGTGCTGCTCGCCTGACGGCGGCAAGCGCGCCGAGCAGAATTTCCCAAATCGCTTTCTGGTTAACGGAAGCTGGCCGCAATTGGTCAAGAGAGCGTTGCCGGAGCCAAAGCTTAACGCGGCGCGCGCGCAGACGCGTGAGCCGTAAACCTGTGTTTCCGCGCGTTAAAAACTTGGTGAGCGCGCGTTAAGCATGCGGTTTTAGACGTTGTTGAAAATCCTGGCCGATGCTCCCCGCGTGATCGGCCGGGGATAACCACAAGAACGCCCGGCCATTTTTTGGGCAAGACAATTGGGGGCGGATACTCATGGCACGGATGGCTCTTTCGACGGATATCGGCTTCGGCGCGCAGGTGGCGACGCCCGATGCGCTGTTCGAATTGGGGATGCTTTACGCAACGGGTCGCGACGTGGTCGCCGATCTCGTCACGGCCCACAAGTGGTTCAACATCGCCGCGGCGCGGGGCAATGTCGCCGCGCTGAGGCGGCGGGTGGAAATCGCCCGCGAGATGTCGGGCCAGCAGATTGCCGAGGCGCAGAAGCTCGCGCGCGAGTGGCTGCAAACGAATTGAGCTCGAGGGGTCGCGCGCGCCCGCGCGACCTATTGATCCGCGACTTCCGCTTCGCCGCTGCAATTGCGGAAGAGGGACACGACGCAGCGATAGCTTCGTCGCGCGAAGCCCGGGCGCTCGGCGGCATTGGCCTCAGCGGTGCTCGGAGCCGGCGCCGCGTTCGCATCGGCGCTCAAGGGCGCAGCCGACAGCGAGGGGTCCTCTTGCGGCAGGGATTGACCGGCTGACTCCTCCGAGCCTGATAGCGCGTCGCGCGCGCTCCGGAAGCGGTTCCGCGACGCGCTTACGGCGCGGCCGGTCATTTCGACGAGCGTGTCGGGCGCATCGCTCTTCGGCTTCTCGAAGGCCCTCTGCTCGCGTGCGATCTTCTCCTTGAACTTCTGGACGCGCGGGTCGGAGGCGAAATCCTCGGGCATCGGGCCGTCATAGCTGTAGACCTTCTCGATGCCGTTGCAGTTGTCGCTCTTGACGGCCGAGCAGGAGCCGTGGTGACCCTCCTTGGCGGTGCGGATGACGCAATAGAGCTTGAGCGCGTCGCTCGGCTTCGAGCCGCCGGCGGTCACGCTGCAACGATAGGTCGCGTCGGGATTCTTGCAGGTCACACAATAGGTGGCCTCGGCCGCGAGCGCGGACCCGGCGGCGAGCGCGAGGAGCCAAGCGGCGGACGCGGCAAAATAGGTCGGATAACTCGGCCGATACATGGCGCGGGGGCTCCCTCTCGCGCGTCCCGATTTGCCCAAAATATTAGCACAGGCAAGGCCCTATGATTGGGCCGAAAAGAGGAATATTTTTGTCCCTTCCGGCGCCGTATTCAGCCGAATCCGGATGCCGCGGCGTCTGCGCCGGCTCGCCTCGAGGAATTTGCGTCACTCATCCGTGCTGGGGCCATCGAAGCCCAATGCCGAGAATCATGCCGGTAGGCTGTGAGGCTGGATGCGATACCTGCTGGTCGGGAACGCCCCGAATTGTACCGATGCTGTCGCCAAGAAGGCCGAGCATGCCGATGCGGTCGTCCAGTGCAACAATTGCGCCTATGCAAGGATGTTGCCCTCCGTACAGCACAACTATGTCTTCGTGACCAACACCGTACGTAGGCCTGGAACCATCAGAGCGCTAGAGCATCGCCTGACCTCGCTGAGGTCGCTGCCCGCCTTCGCGTCAACAGACATCGTTCTCTGTCGCAATCCATACGCATACGCGCTTGGGAGGCGCATCTTTAGGGGGCGCTTCGATGTGTATAGGCGCTCGTCCGTGCTGAGCCGTTTCTGGCCCGTGCGCACTGTTTCTTTCGCCTCGACGGTGCGTCTTCATATGAGCTTGCTCAAGCGCGGGATGGAGATTCGTCAGGTGCCAAGCACCGGCATGGTCGCCTACGATTGGGTGCGCCGCCGGCTGCAACCAGGTGACTCACTGCTCCTCGTAGCATTCACGCATCAAGGGTGGCAGGGTCATCCGTGGCATTTGGAGAGAGAAATCATGAGGCCTGTGACCGCGGGCGCGCGATGATGCACAAGAACCAAACGCTTATCGCTTGGCAGGGATTGCCCAACGCATCTGACGGTCCGAGAAGTCCCGCCCGTCATGGCTCAGTCGGCGAGGTTCAGTGGTCCTTACGCTAAAGAACCGCTTCCCGCGCTCACGGCTCGCCATCCTAGGGAGCGGACCGTCTCTCGCCCTTTTTCGAGGTGGGTACGATTGCACGATCGCCGCTAACGGAGCGGCCTTCACCGACTCCGGCTACGACTTTTTCATCTGCGGCGACCACCTGTCACCGAAAAGAGATTGGTTTTTGGCGTCCCAGAGGTTTCACGCGACGCGCATCATCGCGAACTTCCTGGCTCCATTCGATCCGATCGTGGTGCCGGAGAAACATGATAGAGATCTCATGCGAAGCATGCCGCTCTTCCGAAGGAAATTTTCCTTCATCAACCGCGCCCGCTATTTTCGCTTCCAGCCTACGAAGCCCGCCTCTCCACCCCATTGCTATTTTTTCTACCATCCCTTGTCAGACACATCCCTGGTGAGGCCGGTTAGCTCTAAATTCGAGGGTCAGACGCCGAGGTTCTATTGTGGTGCTACGATCGCCGGAGTCGCCTTGCAGTTGGCTTCGTATATGGGCGCCGCTGAGATCCATATGTACGGCGTCGATATGAACAATTTTGACGGAAAGACATATCTCGATCCCGCCAAGAACCGCGGCCGAATACAGAGGGTGCAAGTCCGCAAACTGGCTTGGCTGACGAAGAGGATTCAAGCGACCGGCGCCGAGGTCGTTTTTCACAGGCCGCCATAGGGCCAGCGGCCGCACGCAGCCGGGAAAATTCACCTGCGCCTTAGGCGGTGCAACCGCAGGGTCGGACGCGTCGCTCGGCCATTTTTCCGGCGCGAGGCAGCGTTCCGCTTCTGTTGCCATTGAGGGCCAAAGCAACTAATTGAAAAGCCAAGACGGAGACGTGGCCGAGAGGCTGAAGGCGGCGGTTTGCTAAACCGTTATACGGTCAAAAGCCGTATCGAGGGTTCGAATCCCTCCGTCTCCGCCATTTTCCTTGATGCTGGCGCGCTTTGCGTCTCGAGCATCGGAGAACGGGCCGTGGCGAAGAAGCTGACTGCCT
>JBFWTF010000029.1:0-16948 GCA_050247995.1 Methyloceanibacter sp.
GGCGGCGAGGCAGCGTTCCGCTTCTGTTGCCATTGGGGGCCAAAGCAACTAATTGAAAAGCCAAGACGGAGACGTGGCCGAGAGGCTGAAGGCGGCGGTTTGCTACACCGTTATACGGTCAAAAGCCGTATCGAGGGTTCGAATCCCTCCGTCTCCGCCATTTTCCTTGATGCTGGCGCGCTTTGCGTCTCGAGCATCGGAGAACGGGCCGTGGCGAAGAAGCTGACTGCCTATCGCATCCACGAGCATGAGCGCCAACGCATCGTGCCCGGCCGGCAGCGGCGGGCGTGGATGGACGAGACGAACAACCGGTTCGCCTACCGGTGCCTGCCACTCACCATCGCCAACGCCATCGGATGGGAAATCCTCCTGCCCGCGAAGGTGCTCGCCGAATGGAACGGCGGCAACCGGCTTTCCGATATCACCATTGCGACCGACGACCCGGTCTTGCGCCCCGAGCATCTGGCGATGTCCCATTTCGGCCACGGCATATTGACGTTTCCGATCGGCTATCTCTTCCGCACCGATCCCGGCGTCGCCATCTGGGCCCGCGGCGCACCCAATTTCTTCAAGGATGGGATCGTCCCGCTCGACGGCGTGATCGAAACCGACTGGCTGTGTTTCACCTTCACCATGAATTGGCAGTTCACCCGCCCGGGCCTCGCCGTGTTCGAGAAGGACGAGCCGTTCTGCTTCATCACGCTGGTGGAATATCACGGGCTCGACGATGTCACGCCCGAGATCGTGCCGCTGGAGGAGGCCCCCGAGGTCGCGGCGCAATTCGCGGCCTTTAGCCAAGCGCGGAAAAACTTCCTCTCGGACCTCGCGGACAAAGACCCGGAGACCGTGAAGCAGGGTTGGCAGAAATGGTACATGCGCGGCGAAAGCCCGTTCGGGACGGGGCGCAATCCGACCCACACCTCAAAACTCAGTCTCTCCGAACCGGTCGAGCGGCAGGGGGCCTGTCCCCGGCCGAGGTCCAAGCGCCCCGAGGAAGCGGGGTCAGATTGACGGCCCGGGGGGCTCGCTGGCCGGCAAATCTTGACAGGAATCAGCAGGAAGGCCTGACCTATTGCGCCGCGGTCACAATGCGGCCCCAACCTCAAGGAATATGACCAGGATGCGCCAAGACACCGCCAAGCAAGCCGAACCCCACCTCGAACCCGCTCTCATCGAAAGGGAGCGCAACCGGCTTGGCGCGCGGGCGCTTGCCATTCTCATCATCTTGAACGGCGCGGCGGCTCTGGTTTTGCTCTCGATCCTCGGGCGGGCGCCCGTGGGGAGCGTGGACAACAAGATGGCGACGGCGATGCTGTTTTTCAGCGGCGGGGCGGTTGCCGCGCTTTTGAGCTCGTTCCTCGCCTACTTGAACCGGACCATTGCCTTGGAGGCACCCGAGCGCAGGGATTGGCGGCGCGGCCTGCAAATTATTGGAATCGTTGCCGTCGTGGGCAGCGCCGCGGCGTTTCTCACCGGCATGAACATGGTTGCGGCCGCCGCCTCTGAGCGGTCGAGTTCCCATCCCAAAGGCGCGAAGGAGCAGGAGCGCCCCAAGGGCGACGCCTCGCCGACGGCCCAACCGAGCGAACGGGTCGAGGTGCCGGCGCCCGTCGGCGCCAGCAGCCTGGCGATACGCGAATCGGGTGAGCCGGCCTAGGGAGGTCCGGTGATTTCGCGCGTGAAATCGCGCCAGAGACGCCGCAGATCGACGGTGAGGTCGCTCACCTTCTCGCCAACGACGTTCCAATTGACCATCCGGGTCCCCAAGAGCGGATCCGACCTGGCGTCAATGACATAGGCTGCCGCGACCGTGAGGACGGCGCCGAGAATCATACCGAAGAGAAGTCGCATCCCCCGTCCCCTCTAGAACCCCGATCATAGGCCCCCTGAGGCCGCAGCGGAAGGTGCCCGGGGGAGGCAATGTGGCGCATAAATGCCACGCAATCCGGCTATTATTGGCTTGGCCGGCCCTTTCCGAGCCAATCCTTGATCCCGGTCAAGGTTCTTGCGGCCGCGTTGCCCAAGTTGCTGCCAAACCTGAGCGTAGAGGGAGACGCGGCAGCCATGTTGCAACGCGAGGAGTGGCGGGCCTTTTCCGATTTCCTGGCCGTGGTCGCGTCGGGCTTGCTGGCCCTTGCCGGCCTGTTATTGGCCGTGGGGGGGCACGATGCCGGCATCCGATTTCACGGCTGCGTGCTCCTGGGCGCGGCGGGTCTCGCCTGTCTCTATATCATCACCCAACTCGTCGAGGGCCGCGCGCAGCCAAGCGATGGTGCGGGCTATGCCGACGGCGTCGTTCGCGCCGGAGTGATCGCGACCGTGTTCTGGGGCGTGGCCGGATTCGCCGTCGGCGACTTCATCGCCTGGCAGCTCGCATATCCTGCGCTCAACTTCGATTTGCCGTGGACGAGCTTCGGCCGCCTGCGCCCGCTCCACACCTCCGCCGTCATCTTCGCCTTCGGCGGCAATATCCTCATCGCGAGCTCGTTCTATGTCGTGCAGCGCACCAGCCGGGCGCGGCTCGCGGGGCGGTGGTCGCCGTGGTTCGTATTCTGGGGCTACCAGCTTTTCATCGTTCTCGCCGCCACGGGATACATCCTCGGCATCACCCAGTCGAAAGAGTACGCCGAGCCCGAATGGTACGTGGATTTGTGGATCACGGCGGTCTGGGTCGTCTATTTCCTCGTCTTCGTCGCCACGCTCGCCAAGCGGCAGGAGCCGCACATCTATGTGGCGAACTGGTTCTATCTCGCCTTCATCGTCACCGTGGCGATGCTGCATATCGTCAACAATCTGGCGGTGCCGATCTCGCTGCTCGGCTCGAAAAGCTACGTGATCTATTCGGGCGTGCAGGACGCCATGACGCAGTGGTGGTACGGCCACAACGCGGTCGGCTTCTTCCTGACCGCGGGCTTCCTCGGCATGATGTACTACTTCGTGCCGAAACGCGCCGAGCGACCGATCTATTCCTACCGCCTGTCAGTGGTGCATTTCTGGTCGCTGATCTTCCTCTATATCTGGGCCGGTCCGCACCACCTGCACTACACCGCGCTGCCGCAATGGGCGCAGACTCTCGGCATGACCTTTTCCATCATGCTGTGGATGCCGTCCTGGGGCGGCATGATCAACGGCTTGATGACGCTGTCAGGCGCCTGGGACAAGCTCCGGACCGATCCCGTCCTTAGATTCCTGATCGTCGCCGTCGCCTTCTACGGCATGTCTACCTTCGAGGGGCCGCTGATGAGCATCCGGTCGGTCAACTCGTTGTCGCATTACACCGATTGGACCATCGGCCACGTGCATTCCGGCGCGCTCGGCTGGGTCGGCCTGATCAGCTTCGGCACGGTCTATTGCCTGGTGCCGTGGCTGTGGCATCGCCGCGCGCTCTATTCCCAGCGCCTGGTCGAGTGGCACTTCTGGGTCTCGACGCTCGGCATCCTGCTCTACATCACGTCGATGTGGGTGTCGGGCATCCTCCAGGGACTGATGTGGCGCGCCTACGACTCGCTCGGCTTCCTCGAATACTCCTTCGTCGAAAGCGTCGCGGCGATGCATCCCTTCTATGTGATCCGGGCGCTCGGCGGCTTCCTGTTCACGGTCGGCGCGCTGCTCATGGTCTACAACGTTTGGCGCACGATTCGCGGCGATGAGCCGGTGGACGCGGCCGAGCAGCCGGGCATCGCGGCGGCGCCCGAGTTCCGCCCGGCCGGCGCCTAAGGAGGACGCGATGAACTGGTCAAGGCATCAAGTCCTCGAGAAGAGCTCGATCCTCCTCCTGATCGCCATCCTGATCACGGTGGCGATCGGCGGCCTGTTCGAGATCGCCCCGCTGTTCTGGCTCAATTCGACCATCGAAAAGGTCTCGGGCATGCGGCCCTATTCGCCGCTCGAGCTCGCCGGCCGCGACATCTATATCCGCGAGGGCTGCTACGTCTGTCACAGCCAGATGATCCGGTCGCTCCGCGACGAGGTCGAGCGTTACGGTCATTACAGCCTCGCCGCGGAAAGCATGTACGACCATCCGTTCCAATGGGGGTCGAAGCGCACCGGGCCGGATATTGCGCGCGTCGGCGGCAAGTATTCCGATGAATGGCACGTGGCGCATATGACCGACCCGCGCGCGATCGTGCCGGAGTCGATCATGCCGGGCTATCCGTTCCTCGGCCAGCGCCCGCTCGAGTTCGGCGACATCGCCGAGCGCATGGCCGTGCTGCGCGTCGAAGGCGTGCCTTACACCGACGAGATGATCGCCAACGCCAAGGCCGATCTCGAAGCCCAGGTCAACCCGAGCGCGGCTTCTCTCAAGGAGTTCCTCGCGCGCTACCCGAAAGCGCAAGTCAGGCAGTTCGACGGCGATCCGGGTTCGGTGTCGGAGCTCGATGCGATGATTGCCTATCTGCAAATGCTGGGCACGCTGGTCGATTTCGCGACCTTCGACGCAGCGGGCCCCAACCTGAGGTGAGGCAGCCATGAGCTACGAGCATGTGGCATCGATCACACAAGTTGCGGCGCTGCTCTTGTTTGTCGCCTTCTTCATCGGGATTCTGATCTACGCGTTCTGGCCCGGCAACAAGAAGCGTTTCGAGGAGGCGGCTCGGCTTCCATTGGAAAAGGATCAAGGTCCCAATCACGAGAAGAAGGACGGTTGAAGTCATGGCCAAACGCAAGCAAGACACGGCAGGCGAGCCGGAAACCACGGGCCATGAGTGGGACGGCATCTACGAGCTGAACAAGCCGCTGCCGAAATGGTGGCTCTATGTGTTCTATGCCACCGTCGTGTGGTCGATCGGCTATTGGCTGCTGATGCCGTCATGGCCGCTTTTGTCGAGCTATACCAAAGGGTTCCTTGGATACAGCCAGCGCGCGAAACTGGCCGACCAGCTCGAAGCGTCGCGCGCGGCGAAGGCCGCGTATCGCGAGAAGATCGCGGCCAGCGACCTTGCCGCGATCAACGCCGATCCCGAGCTTCTGCGCTTTGCGCTCGCCGGCGGCGAGGCCGCGTTCGGCGACAATTGCGCGCCCTGCCATGGACGCGGGGCGCAGGGCGCCTTCGGCTATCCGAACCTGCGCGACGATTCCTGGCTGTGGAGCGGCACGCTCGACGGCATTCAGCAGACCATCATGCACGGCATTCGCGCCGACGACCCCAAGACGCGGGGCGGCGCGATGCCAGCCTTCGGCAAGACCGGCCTGCTCAAGACGGACCAGGTCGACGATGTCGCAGAGTACGTGCTTTCGCTCTCGGGACGGGCGGAAGACCAGCAAGCGGCGCAGCGCGGCGCCGATGTCTTCGCCAAGAATTGCGCGGTTTGCCATGGGCCGGAAGCCAAGGGTAATCGCGAGCTTGGCGCGCCGGACTTGACGGACGAGCTCTGGCTCTATGCCGGCGACAAGGCGACGATCGTCGCGACCATCGATGGCGGCCGGGCCGGGATGATGCCTACCTGGGCAAACCGGCTCGATTCCGAAACCATCAAGGAACTCGCGATTTACGTTCACGCGCTTGGCGGGGGCGAGTAAACTCGCCCACTTGCAGAGATGTTGATGGAAGATCCGCGTAGCTATTCCGAGGGCGCGGCGCTCGACGCCGCCAATGCCGGCGTGCCGCCCGGCGAAGCGGCTCCCGGTATCGAGCGGAGCGACGTGCCGACGGTTCATGGCGGCGAGACGTCGCTCTATGCCGCGCGCGTCAAAGTCTATCCCAAGCGCGCGCACGGCACCTTCCGCACCGTCAAGTGGATCGTCATGGCGATCACGCTCTCGATCTACTATCTCGTGCCGTGGCTGCGCTGGGATCGCGGACCGCACCTTCCCGATCAGGCGGTCTTGATCGACTTTCCGTCGCGCCGCTTCTACTTCTTCTTTCTCGAGATCTGGCCGCAGGAATTCTATTTCATCACCGGGCTGCTCGTGCTCGCGGCGCTCGCTCTGTTTCTCTTCACGGCGATCGCGGGGCGCGTATGGTGCGGCTATGCCTGTCCGCAGACGGTGTGGACCGACCTGATGATCGCGGTCGAGCGGTTTTTCCAGGGCGACCGCAACCAGCGCATGCGCCTCGACAAGACGCCGTGGGCTTTCGACACGCTGTGGCGCAAGGGCGCCACGCACCTGACCTGGCTTCTGATCGCGATCGCGACCGGCGGCGCCTGGGTGTTCTATTTCGCCGACGCGCCGACGCTCGCCCGCCAGCTCGTCAGCTTCGACGCGCCCATGATCGCCTATGCTTTCATCGGCATCTTCACCGCGACCACCTATCTGCTCGGCGGCATCGCCCGCGAACAGGTCTGCATCTATATGTGCCCGTGGCCGCGCATCCAGGGCGGCATGGTCGATCACGATTCGCTGCTGATCTCCTATCGGGGGTGGCGCGGCGAGCCGCGCGGACCGCACAAGGCCGGCCAGAGCTGGGAGGGCAGGGGCGACTGCATCGACTGCCGGCAATGCGTCGCCGTCTGTCCGACCGGCATCGACATCCGCAACGGTTCCCAACTCGAATGCATCCAGTGCGCCCTGTGCATCGATGCGTGCAACGAGATCATGGCCAAGGTGGGAAGGCCCGGGGAGCTGATCGCCTACGACACGGTGCGTAACCTCGAATCGGCGGGGAAAGCGGGGCTAAGCCTCAATCTGACGCGCCCCCGCGTCGTTCTCTACACCGCCGCGATGGCCGTCGTCGGCGCGATCATGCTGACGGCCCTGATATTGAGGCCCGACCTCGACGTGAACGTGCTGCATGATCGCAACCCGCTCTATGTGAAGCTCTCCGATGGCGGCGTGCGCAACGGCTATACCATCAAGATCCTCAACAAGGCCTATGCGCCGCGTGACTTCCGAGTCGCGGTGAAGGGATTGCCGGGCGCCACACTCACCATCGTCGGGCAGGACAAAGAGCCCCATCCCGTCATCACGGTTCCGGCCGACAACCTTCAGTCGATCAGGGCCTATGTCACGCTCGACAAGAATGCGAGCGCGGCGCTGCCTGCCGCCGATGTCCCGTTCTCGTTCGCGGTCACTTCGACCGACGGCGCGGCCGAGGCCGAGCACGAGACGACGTTTCAGAGGCCCGAGCGATGACGCCCGAGCCGCGTCCCGACTACGTCCTCAAAGGCCGGCATGTGCTGCTCGGCCTGATCGCCTTTTTCGGCGTCATGGTCCTCGTCAACGCGGTCTTCGTCTATTTCGCCGTGGCGACGTTCAGCGGCGGCGATGCCTCGAATACCTACAGCAAGGGCCTTCACTACAACGAGACGCTCGAAGCGGCGCGGCTCCAGGAAGAGCGCGGCTGGCGCACCGAGCTTGCCTATGACGACAAGTCAGGACGGCTCACTTTCAAGGTGCTCGATCGGGCGGCCGAGCCGATCAATGGGCTCCATGTCGCCGCCGCCCTGGAGCGCCCGGCGACCGACAAAGAGGATCGCAAAGTCGTGCTGAAGGCGCTGGGCGAGGGGGCTTACGCCGCCACGATCGACTTGGCGCCGGGGGCATGGGTGGTCGGGATCACCTCGCGCCGGGAGGGCGAGGACCGGGACGACCCCTATCGCCTCAAGCAGCGGCTCGTGGTCGCCGAAACGCCATGACCGCGCAGAGCCCGGCCGTTCATTTCGCCGCGGGTGCGAAGCGAGTGGCTTCCGACGGCGCCACGCTGACCCTTGTCATCGAGAACATGCATTGCGGCGGCTGTCTGCGTTCGGTCGAGCGCGCAGTGCTGAAGGTTCCCGCCGTCCAGACCGCGCGGGCCTCGCTCGCGGCCAAACGGGTCAGCGTCGTTTACGATGAGGCGCGGGCGAGCGCCGCCGACTTTATCGCCGCGCTGAAAGATGCGGGCTTCACCGCGGCGCCGATCGAGACGGCGAAGAGCGAAAGCGACGACGCGCGGCAGAAATACCTGCTGCGTTGCCTGGCGGTGGCCGGGTTCGCGGCCATGAACATCATGCTGATCTCGATCGCGGTATGGTCGGGGGAAGCGAGCGACATGGATCCGGCGATGGCGGTTGCCTTCCGCTGGCTCTCGGCCCTGATCGCCCTGCCGGCGGTGGCCTATGCCGGTCAGCCTTTCTTCCGCTCGGCGCTCGCGGCGCTCAAAGGGCGCCGGCTCAACATGGACGTGCCGATTTCGCTCGCCATCATCCTTGCAACCTTCATGAGCGTCTACCAGACCATGCGCGGCAGCGAGCAGGTCTATTTCGACGCCGCCGTTTCGTTGCTGTTCCTGCTGCTGGTCGGGCGCTTCCTCGACGAGAGCTTGCGCGTCCGCACGCGGGGCGAGGCGCAGAATCTGCTTGGGCTCCAGAGCGGGATCGCCACGATCGTCGATGCCGACGGCACGCACCGGCAGCTTCCGGCGCATGCGCTCCGGCCCGGCGATCGTCTCCTGGTGGCGGCGGGCGAACGGGTCGCGGCCGACGGTGTCGTGCTTGAAGGCGGGGGCCAAGTCGATCAGAGCCTGATTACCGGCGAGACGGCCCCGCTCACGGTCGCGCCGGGGCACGCCATCTATGCCGGCACGCTCAACCTGACGACGCCGCTCTCCGTCGCGGTCAAGGCCGCCGACAACGCCACGCTGCTTGCCGAGATCGGCCGGCTGATGCTCGCCGCCGAGCAGGGCAAGGCGCGCTACCGGCGGCTTGCCGACCGGGCCGCGGCGATCTATGCCCCGGCCGTGCACGGTCTGGGGCTTGCCACTTTCCTGGGGTGGCTGGTCCTCGGCGCGTCCTGGCAGACGGCGCTCACCTACGCCATTGCCGTGCTCATCATCACCTGTCCTTGCGCGCTCGCTCTCGCCGTTCCGGCGGTACAGATCGCGGCCGCGAGCCGCCTGTTCCGGCAGAGGATCATCGTCAAAGCTCCGGATGGGCTCGAGCGGATCGCCGAGATCGACCTCGTCGTCTTCGACAAGACCGGCACGCTGACGCTGGGACGCCCCGAGCTTGCTGAGGGCGAGGCCATTGCCGATCCGGCGCTGGCGGCGGCGGCGAGCCTGGCGGCCGCCAGCCGTCACCCTTACGCCAAGGCCATCGTGGCCACGGCGGAGAAGAGACTCGGCAGCGTGGCGCCTGCCTCCGGTATCGAGGAGACGCCGGGGCTTGGGCTTGCCCGTTCGACGCCGCAAGGCGAGGAGAGGCTCGGCTCGGCCGCCTGGTGCGGGGTCGAAAGCGAGGGCGAGGAGAGCGAGGTCTGGTACCGGCGCGGGACCGAGCCGCCCGTCCGCTTCCGCTTCACCGACACGTTGCGGAGCGACGCCGGCGAGCTCATGACGGCGCTGAAGGCCCAAGGCTTCGGCCTCGCACTCCTCTCGGGCGATCGCGCCGCCGTGGCCGAGCGGGTTGCGCGCGAGGCCGGCATCGATGACTGGCGCGCGGAGCTGAAGCCCGCGGACAAGATCGCGTGGCTCGCGGCCCGCGCTCGCGAGGGGCGAAAGACGCTGATGGTCGGCGACGGGCTCAACGATGCGCCGGCACTTGCCGCCGCTCATGCCTCGATGTCGCCGGCAAGCGCCGCCGATATCAGCCAGCGTGCGGCCGACTTCGTGTTCCAAGGCGACAAGCTCGCGCCGGTCAGGGAGGCGATCGCGATCGGCCGCCGCGCGCGCGCGATGGCGTTCCAGAACTTCGCCGTCGCCGGCGTCTATAACGTCGTCTGCGTGCCGCTGGCGATGGCCGGTCTCGTCTCGCCGCTGATCGCCGCCATCGTCATGTCTACCTCGTCGATCCTCGTCGTCGCCAATGCTGCGCGGCTTGCGGGGAGGGGGGCGTCATGACGTCGCTCGCCTGGCTCGTGCCGGCGGCGCTCGCCCTCGGGGGTCTCGGTCTTGCGGCCTTCCTGTGGGCGCTCCGCTCAGGTCAATTCGAGGACCTCGAAGGGGCCGCTTATCGCGCGCTCGACGACGAGCCTCCGGATGAGGGACATACGGCGGGGAAATGACCGGGCTCAAGGACATCGACTATGTCCTCGCCAAGCTCGATTTCATGCGTGCCGAGCAAATCTGGCCGAACGGCCTGCGCTATCTCTGGACCGACGCCTTTGGCCTCGTGCTGCTGCTCTCGCTCTACGAGGAGCTGAAGGAGCAGCGTTACCTCGACGAGGCGGCGCAGCTCGTCGCGGAGGTCGATCGCGTGCTGGGGCGGCCGCGCGGCATCCGCATCGGCGAGGAACCCGACCGCGACGGGCAATATTTCCACTATCTCGCCATGTGGCTCTATGCGCTGGCCGTGTTCGGACGCTACGAGCCGGCCTATCGGGACAAAGGCATCGCGTGCGCGCGCGCCGTCCATCGTCCGTTCGTCCTGCCCGGCCGCGGCGTCATCTGGAAGATGAGAGAGGATTTGAGCGGGCCTTACCCCGGTTACGGTTTCGGCGCGCTCGACGCCTTCGACGGCTACGTGTCCTACCGGCTGCTCGGCGAGAAGGCGCTCGCTGAGGAGATCGCCGAGATGCGCGACCTGATCGAGGCGAGCTACCGTCATCTCGCCATTACGCAGGACCTCGGCATCGGCATGATGCTATGGATGTCGCATTTCTTTGCCGACGAGCCGTGGGCGCGGGTGCAGCGGGCGCGCTGTCTCGGCACCTTGGATGGCATGTGGCAGGAGGAAGGGTATTTCGCCCGCGAGCCCTATCTGCCGCAGATGCGCTTCGCCTTCACCAATTACGGCGTCTCGGTCGGGCTCCAGGCCACCGGCGCCATGCCGGACTGCGTGGCGAGGCTGAATGCCTATTTCGAGACCTACCGCTCGGGCGACGAGTACGACCGCGCCGCCATCACCCACGTCATGGCGTGCAACTCCCATTTTCCGGGTCTGCTGTTGCGGCCGTAGCGCCGGCGTTCTGAAGGTCCCGGAATCGCGTGGTCATCCATTCCGTGCCGAAATCGACGAGGTCGCGAGCCTCGATCAGCTCGCTTTCGGCCAGCCCGACGCGCCCCTCTTTGGCCCGGCCCGTTGCAAGATAGGCGCGCAGGATCGCAGCGAAGTAGTCCTCGCCCGGCCAATCGACGATGCCATGCTCATCGTCGAGGCATTCCACAGCGCGCGTCTCGGCGCCTTCGGGGCCTATGCAGCGATAGTGGCGTCGCACGCGGCGCTTCGCTGGCACGTCCGCGCGGTACTCGGCGAAGTGCAACACGGTTGTCGTGTCGAGGCCGGCGCCCATTCTGAGAACGTGGCCGCCGAGCGCGCAGAAGCGGTCGAGCGGTGAGCTGGGCCCGTAATAATCGTGCCAGGGAGCGCCGGCGAGCAGCTGCCCCGCGAGCCGTCCGCGCGCGCCGAAACGCCCGCTCGGATTGTCGGTCACGCGCGTGCGTTTTCGCCGGCGAAAGACTTCCGCGAAATACCCCACCTCGTGAAAGACGGGCGCCGTGGCCGGATCGAAGGGCGGTGCAGCGGCAAGGAGCGGCAGCCGCTCAACCTCCGGCAGACGGTTGACCCAATCCTCGGCGATCTCTGCGCCAAAGATCATCAGAAGCGTGCCGTCGTCGCCGACGGCCGTCTCTACCGCATTGAGCAAAGCGTCAGGTCCGCCCTCAATGCGGCCAACCGCGCGCAACGACACGTGAATCATGAGCGCATCGCCCTCGCGCACGCCCAGGCGGCGGAGATCGTCAGTGAGCGTCTCGGTGGTTAGCAGCGGCGCGATGGTTCACCCGCCTGTGGCTAGACCCTCGCGTCTAGCCACGTGTCGCTAGCCGCTGGCGCTGCGGCGCTGCGCTTGCCGCTCCGACGCGGGCTCGAGCGCCGCCTCGATGGCATCGTCGACGGTTGACAGCCAGACGAAGCGCACGGCTTCCCGCGCCGCCTCGGGCACGTCCTCGAAGTCCTTCTTGTTGCGCTCAGGCAAGAGCACCGTGGTGATGCCCGCGCGCACCGCCGCTAGCACCTTGTTCTTGACCCCGCCGATCGGCAGGACGAGACCGCGCAACGATATTTCGCCGGTCATGGCCGTATCGCTCCTGACCGTGCGCCCGGTGAGCAGCGAGGCGAGCGCGGTGAACATGGCCACGCCCGCGCTCGGGCCGTCCTTGGGGATCGCGCCGGCGGGCACGTGCACGTGGATGTCGGACTTCTCGAACGCGGCGGGATCGACGCCGAGCGTCGATGCGCGCGCCTTGACCAGGCTGAGCGCGGCTTGCGCGCTCTCCTTCATCACCTCGCCGAGCTGGCCGGTGAGGATGAGCTTGCCGCTTCCGGGCACCTTGGCCGCCTCGACGAAGAGGATATCGCCGCCGGTCGGCGTCCAGGCGAGCCCGGTCGCCACCCCGGGCACCGAGGTGCGCATCGCCACTTCGCTCTCGAAGCGGCGGGCTCCCAGGATCGCGTGCAACTGGTCGGCGCCGATGCGCATGCTCTCGGTATCGCCTTCGGCGATGCGCATGGCGACGTGGTGGCAGAGCGAGCCGATATCGCGCTCGAGATTGCGGACGCCCGCCTCGCGGGTGTAATCGCGGATGATGGCGCGGATGGCGTCCTCTTCGATCTGGCATTGCTCGGGCGTGAGACCGGTCGCCTCGAGCCGGCGCTTGACCAGATAACGCTTGGCGATCTCGACCTTCTCGTCCTCGGTGTAGCCGGGAAGCTCGATCACCTCCATGCGGTCGCGCAAAGGCCCGGGAATCTGGTCGAGCACGTTGGCCGTGCCGACGAACATCACGCGCGAAAGATCGAACGGAACCGCGAGGTAGTTGTCGCGGAACGTCGCGTTCTGCTCGGGGTCGAGCACTTCGAGCAGCGCCGCCGAGGGGTCGCCGTGGAAGCTCGCGCCGAGCTTGTCCATCTCGTCGAGCATCATCACGGGATTGCGCGTCCCGGCTTTGCGGATCGACTGGATCACGTTGCCGGGCAGCGCGCCGATATAGGTGCGGCGATGGCCCCTGATCTCGGCCTCGTCATGCACGCCGCCGAGGCTGAGCCGCACGAATTTGCGGCCCATGGCCCGGGCAATTGATTGGCCGAGCGAGGTCTTGCCGACGCCGGGAGGGCCGACGAAGCAGAGGATCGGGCTCTTGCCCTCGGGATTGAGCTTGCGCACGGCGAGGTATTCGAGGATGCGCTGCTTGATCTTGGGCAGGCCGTAATGGTCCTCATCGAGGATGCGGCGCGCTTCGCCGATGTCGATACGGTCCTCAGACAGTTTGGACCAGGGAAGCTCGGTCAGCCAATCGAGGTAGGTGCGGACCATGCCGTGCTCGGCGGAGGCCTCGGGCATGCGCTCAAGCCGCTTCAGCTCTTTCAGCGCCTGCTTCTCGGCCTCCTCGGGCATGCCGGCCTTGGCGATCGTCTCGCGCAGCTCGGCGATCTCGGCCTGGCCTTCCTCGCCCTCGCCGAGTTCCTTCTGAATCTGGCGAAGCTGCTCGCGCAAAATGTGCTCGCGCTGACGCCCGGAAAGCGTTTCCTGCGTCTGCTCGCCGATCTGCTTCGACAGCCGCAAGACTTCAATTTGCTGGGCAAGGTAGCGCAGCAGCTTGTCGAGGCGCTCAGCGACGTCGAAAGTCTCGAGCAGATCCTGCTTGTCGGCGGAAGCGATGTCCGAAACGTTGGCGATGAAGTCGGCGAGCGCGGAGGGCGACGTGATCTGGTCGATCGCGTCGGCGACCTCTTGCGGCACGCCGGGCAGGAGCGAAATCGCTTCGCGCGCGCGCTCCTTCAGTTGATGCATGCGCGCGGCGATCTCGGTCGAATAGGCCTCGGCCTCGCCGATCTCCTCGACCTTGGCCACAAGGAAGGGGAAGCCCTCGACGAATTCGAGCACGCGGAAGCGCCGCACGCCGCGCGCAACCACATGATGATTGCCGTCGGGCGCGGTGACGTAGCGCAGGATCTCGGCGACGGTGCCGACGCGGTGGAGATGCTCGGGCCCGGGTGAGTCGATCGCGGGATCGGTCTGCAAGAGCACGCCGACGGGCCGGTCGTTCTGCGCCGCGGCCTGGGCGCCGGCGATCGATTGCGGACGGCCGAGCGTGAGCGGCACCACGATGCCGGGAAACAGCACGGCGTTGCGCGTCGGAAGAAGGATGATCGCGCCATCGGGAAGCTTGAGCTCGGAACCCTCGCGCGCCGCGTTCGCCGCTGCGGCGCTTTGCGCCGGCGTTGGGCTCGCGGCTTCGACCGATTGCGGCGTCAATTTTTCGGTGTCGTTCATGTCTCTAACCGGATGTCCGGACTTACAGCTTGGCGAAAGTAAGGATGAGGCAGCCGTTGCGGAGTTCCCGCCCGGCGAGATGCAGGCGGGAAGAGAGGGTGATGCGGCGCTCGAAGCGCCCGTAGGGAATCTCCAGCCTTATAATATTGGCATGGTGTCCCTTGGTGGGGAGGGGACGCATCCCGGCGATGACGAGAACCGGCCCTTCGATCTCCACCCGCACGGCTTCCGGCGCGACGCCGGGAAGCGCGGCGATGATGACGAGCTCGCCTTCGGTTTCGAATACATCGACGGGCGGCTCCCAGCGCGCAAGACGCGTTCCCTCGCGCGAGGGCTCGAAGAATTGGCGGTGGAGCTGTTCGGCCTGCTTGAGCAGGGCGCAGGCTTCGGCCCACATCTGGTGTTTCGGGTCACGCATTACTGCCGTCTCTTGAGACGAATATAGCGCCGAATAGGCGGGGGATCATATATCGGTTCCCGCCTGCGCCCAGGCAAGGGTTCGCGCACTCAGCCCTGATCGAGATCAAAGCTCTGGCGATGACGGCGCCTAGCAGCGGTTGGCCACACAAGGTCCGCCGATCACGGGCGGCCGCAAGTCTGGCTGTGGCGGCGGCGGCGGCGGCGGCGGCGGGACGCGCTGGGGAACCCTGGTGGCGCCGCCCAGGATCAGCTGCGTGGCGGCGTTGTTGTAATAGAGTTCCTTGACGAAGGGCTCGTCGGGATAGGTGCCGCTCGGCTGGATGCCGTAATAGCGTGGCCAGGGCTTACCCTTCGGCGTCTTGCCGGCAAGCTTGGTCTTCTGGCCCGATATCGCGGCGAACAGCGCACTCATGTCGGCGCCGTTGCTCGCCCGTTTGACCGCTTGCCCCGGTCCCGAAATGACGAACATGTTGCCGGGTTTCAGCACGTCGCGCTTGCCGCCGCGGACGAGCGCGAGATAGTTGCCGAAGACGAGAGCGGCGGCGGCACGGTTCGGTCCCTCCACCGCGATCAGGGCGATGCCGCCGCGTACGGTCAGCGACCCGGCCGGCGTCTTGACCTTAACGCCGGGCTCGTTCTTCGACAGCTTGCCGCCGACGAATCTGAGCGCGCCTTTGGAGAAGCTGGCGACGAGCTCGCCGGTGCCGCTCGAAGGATTGTAGACGAATTTATCGATGATGAGGCTCGAGCCGGGACCGACGGTGAAGGTCGAGCCGTCGAGCAGCAAAACCTGCACCACGCCGGAGCCCGACGTGTTGATGCGCTCGTTGTAGACGACCGACTTGCCGATCTTGAGCGTCGAGGTGTCGCCGCCGGGCGGCTGGCTGGTGGCCTCGGGCTTGACGGCCGCAGCGACCCCGACGCGCTCGGCCGAGGATGCCGATTGGAAGGCCAGGAGGGCGAGCAGAAGCGTCCCGCCAAGGCTAGGCCAAGTCATTGATAATATTGAATGTTTCATGAACCCCGTCCTGGTATGACGAGGATCATATGGGGTCCGGCTAAGGCGGCGACAAGCCTCGTTTCAGGGAAGCGCGCCTAGTTGCGCACTCTTCCGCCGAAGACTCCAGTCGCTTCGTAGCGGCCGCCGGGTTCGGCATTCGGGCCGGTGCCAACCTGCCAGTTGCCCATCACGCCTTGCGGCGTGCTGCCTGCTATCGGCGTGCCGTTCTTGGGATCGCCGTTGGTGTAGTTGGAAGGACCGCGGACAAAAGAGCCGACGGCGGAGCCAGTGAGAGTGGGTTCGTTCGGATTGTTGCCGCGCTGGGTGTCCAAGCGCCCGCCGAAATGATTGCCGTTGGGGGTGGACCAATCTTTGCCGCCGCATTGCGTCGTGCCCGGCGCGCACATCTTGCCCCCGAAGGCGATACCGTCCTCGCCGAAATGATCCTGGTCGAATTTGGTGACCGTCATGTCGCCGCTGCGGTCGGCGAAATTCCAACTCATTTCCATATCGCCGCGAGCGGTATAGGTCTCCGTACCCTCGGCGAACATATCGGTCGTGACCGTGCCGACCGCGCCGCCTTCGTAGGTCGCCGATCCGGTGAAGGGAAGATCGTCAACCGGCACGACATCGCCGGCGACCCAGAAACCACCGAACGTCGCGTTGCGATCGACGAGCTGTTCATCGTCGTTGGTGTCCTGGAAATGCACGTCTCCGGCGAAGGCGCCCCACTGCAAAAAGTCGCAATCGGTGCAAAGCTCCGGGAGCGCTGGCCCTCCAGTTTCCCGGGGGCCGTTCGCCAGCTCGTTATTGTCGGTAGAGCCTTGGCCGAAGAGGTCGTGGCTGGCAAGGCCCGCAATCGGCTCGCCGAGGATCGGCAAGGATTCGTTGTCGTCGCTGAAGATCGTGATGCCATCGACCTCGGCCGGGTCATCGGGATTGTCGAGGGCGTTGAAGGCAAAAATCCCGCCGAACGAGGTGATGAACGAGCGCCGGTCAGCGCCCTCGGGATCCGTTGGCGGCTGCTTGTCGCCAAAGTTGATGAGGATGCCGCCTTCGTCTGCGCTCTCTTCACTGCCGCCTGGCTGGTCGGCATGGAGCCTGAAACTCGCAGAGAACGAGTCGTTGGTATCGATTTCGCCACTCTCGTCGTCGTCGTTGAAGTTGAAAGTCACCTCGTCGGCGCTGTGATTGGCGAGCGTGCCGCGGTCTTCGTTTAGCGGCACTTCCTGGTCTTCGGTCAGCGCCGAGTCTTGCGTGCGATAGACGCCCGCGGCGTAGCCGTTCAGCTGTCCCTTCTGCGATCCGCATTGAATCCCTTCGCACGGCGGCGGCGGCGGAGGCGGCGGTGGCGGCGGTGGAGGCGGCGGCGGCGGTGGAGGTGGAGGTGGCGGAGGA
>JBFWTF010000030.1:0-16710 GCA_050247995.1 Methyloceanibacter sp.
GCCCAAGACCCTTTAGGCTCAAGACCCTTTAAATCGATTCCGGCAATGGCGATCTGCAAGTTGCGCGCGGCCCCGTTTGAGCCGCCGCCCGCGCCTTTGGCGTTTGTCAGCCGTCAGAGCCAACGTTGAGTGAGGACCCGAATATGAACCGCCGCCGGCGCGTCTACGAAGGCAAGGCCAAGATCCTGTACGAAGGGCCCGAACCGGGCACGCTCGTCCAGCATTTCAAGGACGACGCCACCGCCTTCAACAACAAGAAGCACGACAAGATCGAGGGCAAGGGCGTCCTCAACAACCGCATCTCCGAGTATCTGTTCCAGCGGCTCGGCGAGATCGGCGTTCCGACCCATTTCATCAAGCGGCTCAACATGCGCGAGCAACTGATCCGCGAGGTCGAGATCATTCCGCTCGAAGTGGTGGTGCGCAACGTCGCCGCGGGCTCGCTCTCGACCCGGCTCGGCATGGACGAAGGCACCGCGCTGCCGCGCTCGATCGTCGAGTTCTATTACAAGAACGACCAGCTCGGCGACCCGATGGTCACCGAGGAGCACATCACCGCGTTCGGCTGGGCCACGCCCCAGGAGATCGACGACATCATGTCGCTCGCGCTCCGCATCAACGACTTCCTCTCCGGGCTGTTCCTCGGCGTCGGCATCAGGCTGGTCGATTTCAAATGCGAGTTCGGCCGGCAGTGGGAGAACGAGCAGATGCGGATCGTGCTCGCCGACGAGATCTCGCCCGATTGCTGCCGGCTGTGGGACATCGAGACGCAGAACAAGCTCGACAAGGACCGCTTCCGCCGCGACATGGGCGGACTGGTCGAGGCCTACCAGGAGGTCGCGCGCCGGCTCGGGCTGCATGTGGACAACCCGATGCGGAACCGGTCTGGCCCGGTGCTCGTGCGCTCGAAATAGGATAGCCAGGGGGCATGAAGGCGCGCATCACCATCACCTTGAAGCCCGGGGTGCTCGATCCGCAAGGCAAAGCCATCGCCGGCGCGCTGCATGCGCTCGGCTTCGGCTCGGTCGGCGACGTGCGCCAGGGCAAATATATCGAGGTCGAGGTGGCCGAGAGCGATCCCGGCCGCGCCCGCGCCGAGGTCGAGCGCATGTGCGAGCAGCTTCTCGCCAACACCATCATCGAGAATTACGCCTATGAGCTCGAGGCGGCTTGAGCCTCGCACGAGGGACAGTTTTGAAATCCCGCTCTCCCCTTGGGGGAGAGCACACGAGCGCATTTTTACGCTCGTGGTGAGGGGTCAGCCGCGAAGCGGCGTCGAAGAGGACAACCCCCTCACCCTTCCCGCCATGCGTCGCGCTACGCGCGCCGGGCGGAAAGCCCTCTCCCACAAGGGGAGAGGGGTTTTTGTTTGGAGCACGTGTCGCACATGAAAGCGAGCGTCATCGTCTTTCCCGGATCGAATTGCGACCGCGACGCGGCGGTGGCGCTCGAAGCCGCCACGGGCCGCGCGCCCGCGATGGTGTGGCACGGCGATGCCGACATCCCGGCGAGCGACCTGATCGTGCTGCCGGGCGGGTTTTCCTACGGCGACTATCTCCGCTCGGGCGCCATGGCGGCGCATTCGCCGGTCATGCGCGAGGTGGTGGCGCGCGCGAAAGCGGGAACCCCCGTGCTCGGCATCTGCAATGGCTTCCAGGTCCTGACCGAGGCGGGCCTGCTTCCCGGCGTCCTGATGCGGAACGCCACGCTCAAATTCATCTGCCGCGACGTGCGCTTGCGCGTGGAACGCAACGACACGGCCTTCACCGGCCGCTACGCCACGGGCGAGGTCGTGCGCTTTCCCATCGCGCATAAGGACGGCAGCTACTTCGCCGACGAGGCGACGCTCGACCGGCTCGAGGGCGAAGGCCGCGTCGCCTTCCGCTATTGCAACGCCGACGGCACGATCGCGGCTGAGGCCAATCCCAACGGCTCGCGCCGCAACATCGCCGGCATCTATAACGAGAGCGGGACCGTTCTCGGGCTCATGCCGCATCCCGAGCGTCTCGCCGATCACGCTCTGTGCGGCACCGACGGCGCCAAGATGTTCCTCTCGCTGGTGGAGAGGCTCCATTGAGCAGCGCCGCGCGCGCCGCCAAGGCGGCTCACAGGATCACTCCCGAGATCGTCGCCGAGCACGGCATCAGCGCCGATGAATACAAGCTGCTGACCGGCGCGCTCGGCCGCGAGCCGTCGCTGACGGAGCTCGGCATCTTCTCGGTGATGTGGTCCGAGCACTGCTCGTACAAATCCTCGCGAGTCTGGCTCAGGAAGCTCCCCACCGAAGGCCCGCAAGTCATCCAGGGACCGGGCGAGAACGCGGGTGTGGTCGATCTCGGCGACGGCCAGGCGGCGGTGTTCAAGATGGAGAGCCACAACCACCCGTCCTATATCGAGCCCTATCAGGGCGCCGCGACCGGCGTCGGCGGCATCATGCGCGACGTGTTCACCATGGGCGCGCGCCCGGTCGCCAACATGAACGCGCTGCGCTTCGGCGCGCCCGATCATCCCAAGACGCGCCACCTCGTCGCCGGCGTGGTCTCGGGCATCGGCGATTACGGCAACTGCATGGGCGTGCCGACGGTGGGCGGCGAGACCAATTTCGATCCGCGCTACAACGACAATATCCTTGTCAACGCCATGTGCGTGGGTCTGGTCGATGCCAACCGCATCTTCCGCTCGGCGGCGAAGGGCGTCGGTCATCCCGTGGTCTATGTCGGCTCAAAGACCGGACGCGACGGCATCCACGGCGCCACCATGGCCTCGGCCGAGTTCGACGACACCTCGCAGGAGAAACGCCCGACCGTGCAAGTGGGCGACCCGTTCACGGAGAAGCTCCTGCTCGAAGCCTGCCTCGAGCTGATGGCCGAGGACGCCATCGTCGCCATTCAAGATATGGGGGCGGCGGGACTCACCTCGTCCTCGGTCGAGATGGCCGACAAAGGCAATGTCGGCATCGAGCTCGAGCTCGACCGCGTGCCGACGCGCGAAGAAGGCATGACCGCCTACGAGATGATGCTCTCCGAGAGCCAGGAGCGCATGCTGATGATCTTGAAGCCGGGCTCGGAGAAGATCGCCGAGCGCGTGTTCCGCAAATGGGAGCTCGACTTCGCCATCATCGGCTACACCACCGACACGGGCCGCCTCGTGGTGCGCCATCGCGGCGCGGTCGAGGCCGACATCCCGCTCGCGGCGCTCGCGCACGCGGCCCCCGTTTACGAGCGGCCCTGGACCAAGACCGAACCGCAAGCCGATGTCGCGCCCGATGACGTGCCGGCTCCCAATAGCCAGCTCGGCGCGCTCGCGCTCCTGATGGCATCGCCCGCGCTGGCATCGCGCCGCTGGATCTGGGAGCAATACGACCACATGGTCATGGCCGACACGGTGCAGAGACCGGGCGGCGACGCCGCCGTGGTGCGCGTGCACGGCACCAAGAAGGGCCTCGCCATCTCCTGCGACGTGACGCCCCGCTACTGCGCCGCCGATGCGTTCGAGGGCGCAAAGCAGGCGGTGGCCGAATGCTGGCGCAACCTCACAGCAACCGGCGCCGATCCGCTCGCCATCACCGACTGCATGAATTTCGGCAACCCGGAACGGCCCGAGATCATGGGCGAGTTCGCTGCCGCGGTCGAAGGCATGGCCGAAGCCTGCACCGCCCTCTCCTTCCCCGTCGTCTCGGGTAACGTGTCGCTTTACAACGAGACCAACGGCGTCGCCATTCCGCCGACGCCCGCGATCGGCGGCATCGGCCTCATCCCCGACATCGCCGCGATGGCGAGCATCGCGCTGAAGCGGCCGGGCGACGTGCTGATGCTGCTCGGCGAGGAGGCCGGCCATCTCGGCCAGTCGCTCTATTTGCAGGCGATGCTGAACCGGACTTTCGGCGCGCCGCCCCCGGTCGATCTCGATGCCGAGCGCCGCACCGGAGACCTGGTGCGAGGGTTGATCCGAAGCGGCGCGGTGTCGGCCGTGCACGACGTCTCCGACGGAGGTCTCCTGGTGGCGATCGCCGAGATGGCTCTCGCCGGCGGCCACGGCGTGACGCTCGACGCCTCGTCCAGCGGGCTGCCGCCCCACGCCGCCTGGTTCGGCGAGGATCAGGCCCGCTACGTCATCGCCGCAGGCCCGGACAAAGCCGACGCCATCCATAAGGCTGCGGCCGAAGCCAAGGTGCCGCTGCGGATGCTCGGCCAGGTCGAGGGCGAGGCGATCGCGCTTCCCGGCGAGCCCGCCCTTCCCCTCGCCGCACTCAAGGCGGCGCATGAGGACTGGTTGCCGGGCTTCATGGCGCACGGCTAGGATCGCGGCAGGCAAGGAGCACGGCGATGGCCATGGAAGCCGACGACATCGCGCGCCTCATCAAGGAGCGCTTTCCCGATGCCGAGATCCGCATCGAGGACCTCGCCGGCGACGGCAACCATTACGCCGCGACGGTGATTTCCGAGGCGTTCCGCGGCAAGACCCGGGTGCAGCAGCACCAGATGGTCTACGAGGCGCTGAAAGGAAGCATGGGCGGGGCGCTTCACGCCCTTGCGCTCAAGACGGCGGCGCCTTAGCTACACAGAAAATCGAGAGAGGATCGACGATGAGCGCTCAGGACGTCCAGGACTGGATCAGACGGGAAATCGCCGGCAACGACGTGATCCTGTTCATGAAGGGCAGCAAGACCATGCCGCAATGCGGCTTCTCGATGCAGGTCGCGCAGATCCTGAACCATCTCGGCGTCGATTTCAAAGACGTCAACGTGCTCGAGGACATGAGCGTGCGCGAAGGGGTCAAGGCCTATTCGAACTGGCCGACCATCCCGCAGCTTTACGTCAAGGGCGAGTTCGTCGGCGGCTGCGATATCGTCCGCGAGATGTTCCAGGCGGGAGAACTGCAGGAGCTGCTCACCGAAAGGGGCATCGCCCATAATCAGCGCACCATGACGGCGTGATCGTGTCGCGCGCTATTCGCAGCCGATGATGATGTCGCCGGGGTTGATCATCAGCACCACGGGCTTGCCCTCGTAGAGCTTCAGCGACTCGAGCGCCGGGATGGTGACGCTCGCTTCGAGCATGGTGTCGCCCGGAATCGCCACATAGACGATGGCCGTCACCGCCCCTTTGCGGATCTCCAGGATCTTGCCCTTGATCTGGTTGCCGGTGCTGAATTTCATGTCGGCCATGCCGTCCTCCCGTCTTAGCCGAGATTGGCGCAAAAGCGCTGGATGCGGCGGCAGGCCTCTTCGAGCGCCTTGATCCCAGTCGCATAGGAAATGCGGAAGAAGGGCGAGAGCCCGAACGCAGCGCCATGCACGACGGCCACGCCCTCCTCTTCGAGCAGCGCGGTGGCGAAATCCTCGTCATTGCCGATCGTCTTGCCGCCGGCCGTGGTCTTGCCGATCGCGCCGGCGCAGGACGGATAGACGTAGAAGGCGCCCTCAGGCTTGGGACAGGACAGCCCCTTGGCCTGGTTCAGCATGGCGACGACGAGATCGCGCCGCTCCTGGAACGAGGCGACCCAGTCCTTGAGAAAATCCTGCGGACCTTCCAGCGCCTCGACCGCGGCCCATTGGCTGATCGAGCAGGGATTGGAGGTCGATTGCGATTGCAGGGTGGCGATGGCCTTGATGAGGGGCTCGGGCCCGCCGCCATAGCCGATGCGCCATCCGGTCATGGAATAGGCCTTCGACACGCCGTTCAGCGTCAGCGTGCGGTCCTTGAGTCTCGGCTCGACAGCGGCGGGCGTCGCGAACTTGAAGCCGTCATAGACGAGGTGCTCGTAGATGTCGTCGGACAGCACCCACACGCGCGGGTGCTTCAGCAGCACGTCGGTGAGCGCCTTGATCTCGGCCTCGGTGTAGGCCGCGCCGGTCGGGTTCGACGGCGAGTTGAAGATGAACCATTTGGTCCGCGGCGTGATGGCGCGCGCCAGCGCTTCGGGCTTCAGCTTGAATCCGTCTTCGACCTTGGTCTCGGCGATGACCGGCTCGGCGCCGGCAAGCAGGACGATGTCGGGGTAGCTCACCCAATAGGGCGACGGGATGATGGCCTCGTCGCCCGGATCGAGCGTGGCGAGCAGCGCGTTGTAGAGCACCTGCTTGCCGCCGCTGCCGACGGTGATTTCCGACGGCTTGTAGGCAAGACCGTTCTCGCGCTGAAACTTCTGCGCGACCGCCCGCTTCAATTCCGGAATGCCGTCAACGGCGGTGTATTTGGTCTCGCCGCGCTGGATCGCCTCGATCGCCGCCTGTTTGATATTGTCGGGCGTGTCGAAATCGGGTTCGCCGGCGCCAAGGCCGATCACGTCAAAGCCCGCGGCCTTCAGTTCGCGCGCCTTGCTGGTAATCGCCATGGTCGGCGAAGGCTTGACCCGTTCGAGCGTGCGGGCGACCAGTCCCATTATGTCCATCTCCTGGAAAATTCGGCGAAAGAGCGCCGGAGCGGGCGCACCCTAAGCGGCGGCGCGATTGCCCGCAAGCCTCACCCTCAGCGCCCCGCCACCTGTGCATAATCGCAATTGCGCCACAGTTGTGGCGGGAAGGCGCGCGGCCGAGCCACAATCTGGTTAAAGCGCCGCCCCATTGGCATGGTTGATTTCGTGCGGTGCCGAAAGACGAGGTCTGATCGATGACCGAACGACGCCAAGCTCTGCACGCTGCGAGGCAAGTGGCGGTCCCGTTTTTCCTCGCATCAATTCTCATTCTTTTCTTCGCGCCTCTCGGCCTCTTGGCGAAACCGGACCTTGCGGTCCTGGCCGCTTCCCTCGGCGCGTTCACGCTTGCCCTATGCCATTGCCACCGCCGCGACATTACCTCCCCGCGGCGAGTCGGGAGGAGGATCTGATGCCGCTACGGGGGTCGGCGCAGCTCCTCCTCCTCTTTCTCCGCGCCCGTCGCAAGCGGCGCTGGGTCGCCGGCGCCCTCACCGGCTCCGCGGTCGCGGCTTGCTTGTTGCTCGGCGCGCCTTCCGAGCTGGCGCAGGCCTTGCGCGAGCGCGCCTGGGAGCGGGCGCTCGCCGAAGGGCCGGCGCAAGCGTCTTGGCCGTGGAGCGAAGCATCCGTCTCGAGCCGGGCGAAGGTCCAGCGTCTTGGACTGAGCGCGGCGATGGTCAAGGACGGTGAGATCCAGACCATCAACACCGTCTACGCGCCGCGACGCGACGACGCGCCGGCTTCACGGCAATCAGGCGACATGCTGAGCGAGCTTGCGGTCGGAGACCACATCACCGTCACCACCGTCAGCGGCGATTCGCGCTCCTACCGGGTCGCCGGAGCAACGGTGATCGATCCGCATTTGGCCCAAGACGATCCGCGCGGTGCGAGCGCCGATGGCTCGCCGGACGCGTGCGCGACGCTCGACCCATGGCTGGCGAGCTCGCTCCGGCTCGTGATCCAGGCGATCACGGCCGATCCCCCGGTGCCAGAGCCTCACCAAGAGCAAAAGCTCTAGACGCTTCCTTCTTATTGCTGCTGCCGCTTCTTCTTCTTCGGCGCCGAGGAGGTCGCGGCAGGCTGCGGGGCCGGCGGCGCGGCCGGGGCCGCGGCAGGCGCGGCAGCTTGAGGCGCCGCTTGACCCGGCGCGGGAGCCGCACCCCCCTCAGGTGCCGGAGCCCCGGCGGGCGGCGGCGCGCCCGGCGGAAGCGCCGCGGCGGGCTGCTCGGGCTGGCTCGACACGCCGCCCTGCGGCACCGGGCTGATGGTCGGCATGGTGGGACGCCGGTCGGACTCGATCTTCTCCCTCAGCCGGTCGAGGCCGATGCGATACTCGGCGCCGACCAGGCCGTCGAGCATCAGGGCCTTCCACCGCTTGAGCGGATTCGAGCCGGATTCGTAGCCGAACGTCCAGGTGACCTTGCTGCCCGCACCCGAAGGCGCGATGTCGTAGGAACTCGTGCCGTCCAAGCCGTTGTAATTCACGACGAGGTCGATATGGCGGCTGGGCTGGGTCTCGCTGATCTCCATGCTGCCCGCGCCGATCGCGGGCTTCTTGCTCGACCAGGTGACGCGCGCGCCCTGGCCGCTTTCAGGCCCGCCATAGCTCACGGCCAGTTGCGGATCGCGCGCGCTGAACGGCGACCAATCCGGGAATTGGTGCAGATTGTTGAGATAGGGGAAAATAGCCGATTCCGGCGCGTTGATGACCACCGATCGGCTCACGGTGACATGGGAGGGCAGGCCGAGCGCGACAGCGGCGAAAATGCCTGCGAGAGCAGCCGTTCCCAGGACCAACCGCGGCATTGGACGCATCGCTATCCCTCCTTACCCGACCGGCGGCGGCCGCTGGCCTCAGCCTCGACGCCCGCGCCCGGTCTGAGCAAACCCCTCGCTTTCGCAAAGAAAACGATTACAGTCCGCTCGTCAACAAGGGGGGCAAAAATGACTCTAACACCACCGACCGCATTGGTCTTCATCGCGTCGCTGATCCTGGCGGCTTTGGCCGTGATCGGCCACTTCTCGCACATTCCCTTCATCACGGAGAACGGGTTCTGGGTCGCTGTGGTCGCCTATGTGCTCCTGGCGATCGGCAATTTGTTCCGGGGCGTCTAACCCGCGGCCGGGCATCCCGTTCCTTCCCTATGACGCCTGACAGGCAAGTGGCGCGGGGCTGCCGCGTTTAAGTCTGGCCGCGAAATACAAGCATCGCGCCGAGCGCGATGAGGGCGAAGCCTGCCCCTTGGGTCAGGCTGAGCGGCTCGCGGAAATAGATCGCGGTGAAGCCCGCGAACACAATGAGCGTGATGACCTCCTGGATCGTCTTCAACTCCGCCGGCGAATAGACCGCGCTGCCGATCCGGTTCGCCGGTACCGCCAGGCAATATTCGGCGAAGGCGATGCCCCAGCTCACGACGATGACGGTCACGAGCGGCACCGATTTGAACTTGAGATGGCCGTACCACGCCAGCGTCATGAAGAGATTGGAGCCGGCGAGGAGAAGGACCGGCGCGAGATAGGGCCAGGGCCAAGCTGAGAGCGAGCCAGGAGTCATTGTCGGCCTCGGGATCAAAGCGTCGTCATCGTGCTGCGCCGCGGTGCACGTTCAAGAGCTGGGCAGCCAAAGCGGCGCGCGCGCCGGTTGCCGCGCGGCGAGGTGCGGACGGGTCTTGCTGGAGAGAAGCGGAGAGGGAGAGCCGGCGTATCTCCGCGGGCCCTCCCGTCGCTCTACATGTCGTCGTCGTCGCGCGCCCAGGAAGGCCGATAGGGCTGCGCGGCCGGTGACGGCGATGGCGATGCCGGACGCGGCGCTGCAGGTGCCGGCGCCCCGCCGCCCATCGGGCTCGCGGGACGCGGCGGCACGGGGCCCCCCATGCTGGGAGACGGTGCGGGCCGGACCGGGGCCGCCATCGGCGGCGCGACCGGACGCGGCGCGGCAGCCACAGGCGCCGGCGCAGCCGGTTTGGGCGCAGCCGGCTTGGGCGCTGCCCGTTTGGGTGCTGCGCGTTTCGGCGCTGCGCGTTTCGCTGCCGGCTTGCGGGCCTTAGCCTTGCGCGCGGGCTTCCGCGCTGTCTTCTTCGCCGTCTTGCGCGCTGCGGTCTTGCGTGCCGCGGCTCGCTTCGCCGGCTTTCGCTTCGCGGCTGTCTTCCTCTTCGCGACTTTCCTTTTCGCGGTCTTGCGCGCGCTCGCTTTCCGAGCCGGCGCGCTCTTCTTCCTACTCGCTTTGCGCTTCTTCCCACTCTTCTTGGTCGCCATGGCTTGTGCTCCGATCTGCCCTGATGCCCCACTCGACCGCCCAGACGGACGTGGACCTGCTTGACTTACGCCTCGCCGCGTCCAGGCTTGCTGTCCCACGGGACGAGTCAATCATCTTTTTCATTATACGATGATCGTCAGAGAATGTGACCCTTTGGGTTGCTTCATCCGCAAAAACATAACGCGCCGACGCCAAGATCGTGCGCGGCGAGCGCAAAAAACAGAGCTTCGGTAGGGCGAAATCGTGAAGGAAACCGCGGGGCAAGCCCGATTCGCCCTCAACTCGCTTGGGCAATGGCCTCGAAGATGGTTTCCATCCCCATCCGATGGCGGAAGTCCGGATCGACGAATCGCGCTCTGATGCGGCCGTCGGACCCGACCACGAGCGTCGCCGGGATCGGCAGCATCCAGCCCGGGTTTCCCTGGAATTGGGCCAGATCGATGCCGAACTTGAGATAGGCGTCCTTGATCTTGTCGCCGACCCAGAACACGAGGCCGAGCGAAAGGGCATAGGCGAGATCCATGTCCGTGAGCACTGTGAAGGGCAGATTACTGCCTTTTTTCAATGCCTTGGCGTAAGGCGCCGTCTCCGGCACGATGGCGACGACGTCGCCGCCCGCGGCGGCTATCGCGGGGTAGGCGCGAGCGAGCCCCCGCAATTCGAGGCCGCAATAGTCGCACCAGGGGCCGCGATTGAAGCTGATGACGAGCGGGCCCTTGGCCAGCAGCGACCCGAGATCGACGAGGTGACCCTCGGTGTCGGTCAGGAGGAAGCCCGGGAGCTTGTCGCCGACCGCGGGAACACGGTTCGCGGCGGCATTGGGCCGGATGCGCTCGACGACGTTGTCATAGGTGCTTTCGAGGTCGGGAAGCAGCTTGCGCGATTCGCCGAGATAGAATCGCAGCCGCTCCTCGAGGGGCGCATCAAGCGCATCCGCTTGGCGAAAGGCCTCGGCCAAGGCCGCCTCAAGCGATTTCTCGTCCAAACCGTCTCTCCACAGACCGCAAGGGCTCGGGGCCGCGCGGCCCGCGATGCGCAATTCCGTCAAGGCTTTGCGGCGACGCTACTATCCCACCAAGCACGCTGCTTCAAGGCGAAGGCGAAGCCGCCGACATTTCGCGCAAGGCGTGTTTGATCGGCTCCGCCGAAACCTGCACGTCGCCGGTGAAAGGATGATCGAAGACGACGCAGAGCAAAAGGGCGATCGCGACCAGGATCGCCAACGACATCGTCATCAGCACCTGCGCCATCAGATTGGTCGAGCCGAAGAAGGCCGGATAGCCGAGCGTGATCAAGCCGCCGGCGATCAGCACGAACCACAGGATCCCGGGCACGGAACCGTCCGCGCTGTCCAACCTCCCGTTGCGGCTGTCGGTGAGTTGCCCGAGCAGCTTCAGGGCGGTTTGATAGAGCACGGTCTCCTGCGAGGTGCCGGGTTGGAATTTCAGCAGCGTCCTCGTCAGCCGATCGAGATCCTCGGCCACCGCCTCGCTGAACCCGCCTGCGGTCATCGCCGGCCATTCGGCCTCGCGGACATCCTTCACGTAGGCGGTGAGATCTCTGCGAATGTCGGCTCCGGCCGGGTCAGGCAGAGCGAAGGTGAGCCGTTGCAGGTCGATGGCCGCCTTCGCTTCGTTGCGAACGGTGTCCTCGGTGTCGCGAAAACCCTCCCATACCGCGACGACGACGAAGGCAAGCAGCACGGCGTAGAAGACGCCGATGACGGCGAATTTGAACCCGGCCACCTCGTTGTTCAGGCTGAGCCGGTCCACGCCGTAGAGGAGCCGCGTGGCGAGCATGAGGCCAACGGCATAAAGGCAAGCGATGAGAATGAGCAGGAGGGTCAAGCCCCACAGCGAAAAATCGTGGTTGAGGTGGAGACTCACGTCGGCGGCCGTGATGTGCATCATATTTCCTTGTACCTGAACCGGCCCCATGCGTCTCCTCCTAGCGCCCCGGCAACGAGGCGCCCCCTAGCCAAGCCCCCTTCCCCCCGCCATATTCGCCTTATGCCTCACCGCGTCGCCAAGACTTTCGGCTCTCGCGCCGAGCCGCGCGCGGTCACGGGCGAGCAGGCCGGGCTTCCGCTCGGCGCCGACCGCCGGCCGCCGGGCTTCGGCGAAACGCCGCAGCCCTTGATGCAGGAGCATCCGCTCGTCTCGGGCGCCGTCACTTCCTTCACGCCCCATCGCCCGCTCCGCCCCGAAAAGAGCGAGGGCGGCGTCGCTTTGCGCCTGCAGTCGGAGCTCGCCCCCAAGGGCGATCAGCCGCAGGCCATCGCCGAGCTCGTGGCGCAAGTTGACGCGCATGAGCGCGACCAGGTGCTGCTCGGCGTGACCGGCTCGGGCAAGACCTTCACCATGGCCAAGGTCATCGAGGCGACGCAGCGCCCGGCGCTCGTGCTCGCCCCGAACAAGACGCTCGCCGCCCAGCTCTACGGCGAGTTCAAGAGCTTCTTCCCCGACAACGCGGTCGAGTATTTCGTCTCGTATTACGACTACTACCAGCCCGAGGCCTATATCCCGCGCACCGACACCTATATCGAGAAGGATTCGTCGATCAACGAGCAGATCGACCGCATGCGCCACGCGGCGACGCGCGCGCTGATCGAGCGCGACGACGTCATCATCGTCGCGAGCGTGTCCTGCATCTACGGTATCGGCTCGGTCGAGACCTACACGGCGATGACCTTCAGCCTGAAGAAAGGCGACAAGGTCGAGCAGCGCCAGTTGATGGCCGATCTCGTCGCGCTGCATTACCGGCGCAACGACGCCAATTTCATGCGCGGCTCCTTCCGCGTGCGCGGCGACACGATCGAGCTGTGGCCGGCGCATTTGGAGGACCGCGCCTGGCGCATCTCGCTGTTCGGCGACACGGTCGAGAGCCTGACCGAGTTCGATCCCTTGACCGGGGCCAAGACCGACGAGTTCAGCATGGTCAAGGTCTATGCCAACTCCCACTACGTGACGCCGAAGCCGACGCTCAAGCAGGCGATCCGCGGCATCAAGGAGGAGCTGAAGGCGCGGCTCAACGAGTTGCACGGCGCCGGGCGCCTGCTCGAGGCGCAGCGGCTCGAGCAGCGCACCCTGTTCGATCTCGAGATGATCGAGGCGACGGGCTCTTGCGCCGGCATCGAGAACTACTCGCGCTATCTCACCGGGCGCAAAGCCGGCGAGCCGCCGCCGACGCTGTTCGAATATCTGCCCGACAACGCGCTCGTCTTCGTCGATGAGAGCCATGTCACCGTGCCGCAGGTCGGCGCCATGTTCCGCGGCGACTACCGGCGCAAATCGACGCTGGCCGAATACGGCTTCAGGCTCCCTTCCTGCATGGACAACCGGCCGCTCCGCTTCGAGGAATGGGACGCGATGCGGCCGCAGACGATCTACGTCTCGGCCACGCCCGGCGGCTGGGAGCTGGAGCAGACCGGCGGCGTGTTCGCCGAGCAGGTGATCCGCCCGACCGGCCTGGTCGATCCGCCGGTCCTGATCCGCCCCGCCTCGACGCAGGTTGACGACCTGATCGACGAGGTGCGCAAAGTGGTGGCGCAAGGCTATCGCGTGCTCGTCACCACGCTCACCAAGCGCATGGCCGAGGATTTGACCGAGTACATGCACGAGCAAAACATCCGCGTCCGCTACATGCATTCCGACGTCGAGACGCTGGAGCGCATCGAGATCATCCGCGACCTCAGGCTCGGCGCCTTCGACGTCCTCGTCGGCATCAATCTGTTGCGCGAGGGGCTCGACATTCCCGAATGCGCGCTCGTCGCCATTCTCGATGCCGACAAGGAAGGTTTCCTGCGCTCGGAGACCGCGCTGATCCAGACCATCGGCCGCGCCGCGCGCAACGTCGACGGGCGCGTGATCCTCTATGCCGACGGCATGACCGGCTCGATGGAACGCGCCATCGCCGAGACCAACCGGCGGCGCGAGAAGCAGGTGGCCTGGAACGAGGCGAACGGCATCACACCGGAGAGCGTGAAGAAGAATATCGGCGACATTCTCGCGAGCGTCTACGAGCGCGACCACGTCCTGGTCGATGCCGGGGCCGGTTTCGGCGAGGAGGACCAGGCGCTGATCGGGCACAATCTCGACGGCGTCATCGCCGACATGGAGAAGCGCATGCGCGCGGCCGCGTCAGACCTCGAATTCGAGGAGGCGGCGCGGCTCCGCGACGAGGTCAAGCGCTTGCGGCAGATGGAACTCGCTATCGCCAGCGATCCCCTCGCCCGCCAGGCTGAGCTCGAGCGCGCGGCGGAGGCAACCGACCTCACCCGGCCGCATAAGCCTGGTCTCGACGAGATGGGGCCGCATAATCGCGAGATGCCGCTCGCAGCTTTGCGGAAATCACGGCCACGCTCCAAATCGGGCAAGCCGGGAACCCGCGCCTTCAAGGGCAAGAGAAGCTAGCGCTTAGGCGGCGCCGGCCTGGCGCTCGCGCGCCGCTTCCTGGATGAAAGCCGGCCAGAATTTGCGCAGTTCGAGCGGGAACATGCCGGCGAGCTTCGCCGCGGTGGCGCGGTCGATATGCTTGGAGAGCACGTCGAGGACCGCGTAGGTCCCCTGCTCGACCTCATTCCTTTCCGCCCGCGGCAGCTCCTTGGCGATGTGCTCGATGAACGCCCGCTCGTGCCGCTCCTTGGTCGGCTTGCCGGTGGGGTCCCACCCTTCGTAGAAGAGCCCGCGCAACAGCATCGGCAATTGCGCGGCGAGATGCGCGGCGCTTTCGGCGCCGATGCGGTCGCGCAGCGCGTGCAACACGGCGCGCAGCGTCGAATAGGCGTGATGGCGGTCGGTCGTGTTGAGCCGCTCCATCACGTCCTTGAGCCAGAGATTGGATTCCTGAACGGTCTTGTCGAAAGTATCGAGGCCCGTGCTCATGGTGAAACTCCTTGATCGCGCGAAAGCAAGCTTTGACGCGACCATACCGGCGCGGCGGGCTTGCGCGCCTTGATTTGGCTCAACGGCGCCGCGGGCGGGAGGCGGGCTTGACCTCGCCCAACGGCTTCGGCATTTCGCGCGTCACATCGGTCGCCTTCTTGTCGGTCCTGAGGCCAAGGAACACGGGGTGACGCATCTCTCCCGCCGCCGTCCATTCGGTGAACTTCACCTCGGCGACGAGCTTCGGCTTGATCCAAGTGGTGGCCGCTTCGTCGGGAACCTTGGCCGCGATCGGCTTCGCCTTGGTGATGAGCGGGACCATCATCCCGTGCAGCGAGCGCAAAGTGTCGGCGTCGAAGCCGGTCCCGGCCCGCCCGGCATATCTCCAGCTCCTGCCCTCGCGTACGGCGAGCACGAGCGCGCCGAAATATCGCCGCGAGCGGCGCGGCGCGGTGAAGCCGACGATCACCACTTCTTGTTCCTGGCTCGCCTTGACCTTGAGCCATTCGCGCGTGCGCTGCCCGGAATGGTAGCGGCCGCTGGCGAGCTTGGCGATGACGCCTTCCTCGCCCGCTCGCTTCGCCGCCCTGAAGGCCTTGATGCCGGCGCCCGCGACATGCGCGCTGTAGAGCAGCAGCGGACTCTTCGGCAGGATCTTTTCCAGCTCCGCCTTGCGCTCGAGCAGCGTCCGGCCGCGCCAGTCCCTGCCGTCGCAATAGAGCAGGTCGAAGACGCAATAGAGGAGGCGCACATCCTCCCGCCCGGCATTCTGCAGGAGCTGGAAGCGCGAGCGTCCGCTTGCATCGAGCGCCACGAGCTCGCCGTCGAGCACGGCCTTGTGTTTGATGGCGGCGAGCGCGGCGCAGATGGTGGGATATTTGGCCGAGATGTCGTGGCCGCGACGCGAATAGAGCTTGGCATGGCCGGGACGGACCACGGCGATGGCACGGAAGCCGTCCCACTTCGTCTCGAACACCCAGCCGGGATCGTCGAACGGCGCGTCGGTGAGCGTGGCGAGCATCGGCCTGAGATCGGGCGTCATGCCTTCACCTACACCCGCCGGCGCGGAATGTCAGGCGGCTCCTGCGAAGGTCGGAGGCCCGGGAGGAAGAAGAAAGAAAGGGCGCCCGCGGCCAGCGAGCGCCCCTTCGTCATGCTACGCGGCGCAGTCTTTCATGCCGCCCATGGCCGTGTGCGCGGCCTCCATCGAGTCGTACGTGCCCATGACCTGGAAGAACTTGGGATTGGGCGACGTGTTCATGATGACGCAAGCCCCGCTCTCGGTGTGCTTGGCGACATAGTAGGGATTGGGGATCCCCTCCTGTTTCGCGGCGGCGATGCCGCTAAACGCGAGGACGAAGGCGGAAGCGATCAGAAGTCTATGCATGGTTTTCTCCAATCGTTGGCGGCCAGGAACACGATTTGCGTCCGCACGCGATACGTCGTTGCGATCGTGCGGCGCGGCGAAGCTCCCGGGCATGAAGCGGCGCGCCTCCGCCCAGGATTCCGATTCGGCTGGCCGATAGAACCGGCTCGGAACTGAGCGAACGCTAAAAGCCGGCGACGCCGCTTCCCAATACCTTCTCGCTATCGGTTCGTTGCGCCGCGCGATGGGGGATGGTGGCAAGTGCGCTTGGCAGCACGTTCCATGTCACTCACGAGCATGCCGGCAAGCTTCCCGCTCTCCCCTTGGGGAGAACACGCGCGCCACTTGGCGCGCGGTGAGAGGGCAACGCGCGACGGCCCGCGCGAAAAGTTCACCCTCACCCTTCCCGCCATTCGTCGCGCTTCGCGCGCCGGGCAGGAAGCCCTCTCCCTCAAGGGAGAGGGGAAAAGCTCAATGCCGTGCCCGCAGGGCATCTCTCGAAAGAACAAAAAAATTGCGGGCGCCTCCTGGGAGAGCGCCCGCAGTTTTCTCGGGAACGGACGGGTCGCGCGAGGCGCGACCCTTAGGCTTAACGGCTGCCGAACGCGTGCACGGTGCTGTTGTTGAACTCAAGGGCCGTGCTGGGGGCCGCGGTGGCGACGATGAGAGCGAGGGCGATAAAAACGGTCTTCATAGGGTCCTCCTTGGATGGGGCCTTGGGGGGTCTGAGGCTCCGGGCGATGGCCGTGAATGTCGGCTCGGAACGCCCTCAAGGTAGGGCCGGATAACCC
>JBFWTF010000031.1:0-16454 GCA_050247995.1 Methyloceanibacter sp.
AACTCGCGCCAGCGCTCGACGGTATAGACCCTGCGGCAGAGATGCGAGAGGACGGCCGCCTGGTAGCCCGAGCCGGTGCCGATCTCCAGCACCTTGTGGCGCGGGTCGAGACCGAGCTTTTCCGTCATGTAGGCGACGACGTAGGGCTGGGAGATGGTCTGGCCGCAGGCGATGGGCAGCGGCTCGTCGCGATAGGCGTAATCCTCCCATTCGGGATCGACGAAGAGATCGCGCGGAACCCGCTCGATGGCGCGCAGCACGTCATTGTCGCGGATGCCGCGACGCCTGAGCTGCATGATCAGTCCGATCTGATCCTGCGCGGATGCCATGGCCGGTCAGTCGCTCGCGTTCAAAGATAGCCTTGTCTTAGCACCAATCCGGGACTCCCGTTACTGAGGGGCCGCGATCCTGGCGAGGCCGCCCATATAGGGCTCAAGCGCCTCGGGCACGCGGATCGATCCGTCCGCCTCCTGGCAGTTCTCGAGCACGGCGATCAGCGCGCGGCCGACGGCAACGCCCGAGCCGTTCAGGGTGTGGACCAGGCGCGGCTGCTTCTCGCCCTTGGGCCGGTAGCGCGCGTTCATGCGGCGGGCCTGGAAGTCGCCGCAATTCGAGCAGGAGGAGATCTCGCGATAGGCCCCCTGCCCCGGCAGCCACACCTCGATGTCGTAGGTCTTCTCAGCGGCGAAGCCCATGTCGCCGGTCGAGAGCACGACCACGCGATAGGGCAGCCCGAGCCGCTTCAGCACCTCCTCGGCGCAGGAGGTCATGCGCTCGTGCTCTTCGGCCGATTGCTCAGGCGTCGTGACCGAGACGAGCTCGACCTTGGCGAATTGATGCTGGCGGATCATGCCGCGCGTGTCCTTGCCGGCGGCGCCGGCTTCGGCGCGGAAGCACGGCGTGCCGGCGGTGACGCGCATCGGCAACTTCCCCTCGTCGACGATATCGTCGCGCACGAGGTTGGTCAGCGGCACCTCTGCGGTCGGGATGAGCCAGCGCCGGTTGACCCCCTCCGCGTTCGCGCTCCGGGCCATGGCAAGGGCCTCGATCGAGTCGGCGCGGTCGAGCATACCGTCGAGGCCCGCAATCGCCTCGAACTGATCCTCGGCGAACTTCGGCAGTTGCGCCGTGCCGAACATGGCATCGTCGCGCACGAGAAGCGGCGGGGCGATCTCGGTATAGCCGTGCGCGCTCGTATGCAGGTCGAGCATGAATTGGGCCAGCGCTCGCTCGAGCCGCGCCAGCGGTCCTTTCAGGACGACGAAGCGCGCGCCCGAGATTTTGGCGGCGGTCTCGAAATCCATCAGCCCGAGCGCCTCGCCGAGCTCGAAATGCTGCTTCGGCTGAAACTTGAACTTCGGCGGCTCGCCGACGACACGCACAACCTTGTTGGCGTCCGCGTCGGCCCCGACCGGCACGTCGGCCGCCGGGTTGTTGGGAATGGTAGCGAGCAGGGCGCCGAGCTCGCTGTCGAGCCGCTTCTCGCCGGCCTCGCCCGCCTGGATCGTCTCTTTGAGGCTCGCGACCTCGTCCATGAGGCGCTTCGCTTCCGCCTCGTCCTTCTTGGCCTTGGCGGCGCCGATGTCCTTGGAGGCGGCGTTGCGGCGGGCCTGCGCATCCTGCAATTTTTGAATCGTTCCGCGGCGTTCCTCGTCGAGGCTGAGAAGACGATTCAACGTCGCGCGCGGGTCGTCGAAGCCGCGATCGTTGAGCCCCTTGAGGAAGGCGTCAGGGTTGTCGCGGATCCATTTGATATCGAGCACGGCCAGGGACTTTCAGTTCAGCGATTCAGGTTCCCGCCTCTATACCCCCTCGCCAGGGCAAAGCGAAGCGCCCCGCCCCATCAAGCCGGTTTGCCGGCGGGCTTCGCGGCCGATGGTTTGGCTGTCCCGGTGGTTGAGGCGGCCGCGGCGGCATGCTTCTTCTCGGCGAGCCTGACCGCGACGATCGACAGCTCGTAGAGGAGCACGGTCGGCACGGCGAGCGAGATCTGGCTGATCGGATCGGGCGGCGTGAGCACGGCGGCGACGACGAACACACCGAAAATGGCGTGGCGGCGATAGCGCTTGAGCGTGTCGGCGGTGATGATCCCGGCGCGGGCGAGAAGGGTCAGCACCACGGGGAGCTGGAAGCAGACGCCGAAGCCGAGGATCAGCGCCATGATCAGCGAGAGATATTCGCTCACCCGCGCGGTGAGATGTATCTGCACCGGCGAGTCGCCGGTCTGCTGCATCGACAGGAAGAACTTCATGGCGAGCGGCATGGCGACGAAATAGACCAGCGCGGCGCCGAGCAGGAACAGGATCGGAGTGGCGATCAGGAACGGCACGAAGGCCCGGCGCTCGTTGCGATAGAGCCCGGGCGCCACGAACATGTAGATCTGCGTGGCGATGACCGGGAAAGCGATGAAGACGGCGCCGAACAGGGCGAGCTTCACTTGGGTGAAAAAGAACTCCTGCGGCGCGGTGTAGATCATCTCGATGGGAGCGTCGGTGCCCGCCGCGAGCCGGTAGGGCCACAGCAAGAGATTGTAGATGGGCTTGGCGAACCAAAAGCAGACGAGGAAGGCCGCGAAGATCGCCAGCAGCGACCACACCAGCCGCCGCCTGAGCTCGATCAGATGCTCGATCAGCGGCGCCTTGCTCGCTTCGATGTCGTCGTCGGTCATGAAGCGGGCTCCGCGCCGCTCTTGGCGCGCTTCGGCGCCGTCTTGGCCTTGGACGCGGCGCGCTTGCGCGGCGCCTTCGCCCGCGGCTTCGCTTCAACGGGCGTCACGGCTTCCGGGGGCGTCGCCGCCTTCTCGACCATGAGGGGCCGGTCGAGGCCCGCGCTCTGGTCGAGCGCGCGCGTTTCGGTCCGCACGCTCTCGATCGCCTTCTTCACCTCGTCGAGCTCGGCCTCGCGCATGGCCTCGTCGAACTGGCGGCGGAACTCGGCCGCCGCCCGGCGCAGCTTGCCGGCGTAGAAGCCGAAGCTCCGCATCAGCTTGGGCAGGTCCTTGGGACCGACCACGACAATCGCGACCACGGCGATGACGAGAAGCTCAGACCAACCGATATCGAACATTTGCGCCCTTCAGGCGAAGGCCGCGAGGCCGCAAAAGACGGCCGCGGGATGCCGCGAGCCCTAGCCCGTTTTCTGCTTGCGCGGGGTCTTGGCGCGCGAGGCCGATTTGGCGGCGGGTTTTGCGCCCTGGTGCTCGATGACCTTGGCCTCCGCGGCGGCGGCCTCCTCGTCCTCGTTCATGCCCTTCTTGAAGCTCTTGATGCCGTGAGCGACGTCGCCCATCAGCTCGGAAATCTTGCCGCGTCCGAACAGCAGAACGAAGAGCACAAGCACGATCAGAATGTGCGACCAGCTCAATCCCATTGCGAATCTCCATCGCGCCTGGGCCGATTGAGGCCCCTCGGGCGCGCCCGGGTTTGTCGCAAAACACTATGGCAGTAAAGGGAGGGCGGTCGCAAGCGAGCGAATTCTCGGGGCTTTAGCTGGCCCGCCTCAAAGGCCATCCGCTGGACCGGCCTCAGGCGGCCGGCCGGCCGCCATTGCTGGCGGCAAAGACGAGGACCGCGCCCGGCTCGATGACGACGCCCACTTCGGCGCCTTGCGGCGGAACGTCGCTCTCGGCGATGCGGGCGAAGAGCGGCGCGTCCAGCCCCTGAACCGCCACCTCGACCAGGGCGAAATCGCCGAGGAAGCGGGCATCGAGCACGCGCCCGGGCACGCCCTCCCCGGGCGGGCGCAGGCGCACGCCACGCTGGCGGACGCAAACGATGGCTTCCGTTCCCTCGGGCACGCCGTTGGCGGCGAAACGCCCAAGCGGCGTGGCCGCGCCGCCGCCCTCGATGCGCGTGGCGAGCTCGTTCAATTCGGAGAAGGTGCGCGCGGCGAGGATATCCTTCGGCGCGCGGTAAAGATCGAGCGCCTTGCCCGTCTGCACGATCCTGCCCCGGCGCATGAGCGCCACGCGATCGCCCATGCGCATGGCTTCCTCGGCGTCATGGGTGACGACGATCGCCGTGGCGCGGGTCTCGTGCAGGATGGCGAGCGTTTCCTCGCGCATCTGCTCGCGCAGCCGCGAGTCGAGGCCGGAGAACGGCTCGTCCATCAGCAGCACGCTCGGCCGCGGCGCGATCGCGCGCGCGAGCGCCACGCGCTGCTGCTCGCCGCCGGAGAGAATATGCGGATACTCGCCCGCGTAATGCGCGAGGCCGACGCGTTCGAGCGCGGCGCGGGCTTCGCGCTTGGCTTCGCTCCGTGTCAGCGATCTGAGGCCGAAGGCGACGTTATCGAGAATGCTGAGATGGGGGAAAAGGGCGAAGTCCTGAAACATCAGCCCGATCCCGCGCTTCTCCGGCGGCACGAAATTGTCGGGCCCGGCGATCTCCTGGCCGTCGAGAAGGATGCGTCCCGAGGACGGGCGCTCGACGCCCGCGACGACCCTGAGCAGGGTCGATTTCCCGCAGCCCGAGGGCCCGAGCAGGCACAGCACTTCGGACGGGGCGATGTCGAGGCTGACGCCGTCGAGCGCCACCACCTCGCCGTAGCGGCGCGAGACCTCTTCCAGGGTCAGGCGCGCGGCGAAGGTGACGGCGGCCTTGCCGCGACCGGCGCCGCTCGCCGCGCGCGCACCACGGCCGGTCGAGCCGTTACCGCGCGCCTTGGGGAACTTCAGCATGGGGCTGATCTACGCACTCGCCGCCAAAAGGGCAACCGCCCGCGCGGCCGCCGGGGCGGGCGCGGGTGTCGCCGCCTTTACCTTGAATGATCGGCGGAGGAGGTTGGCGATCAGGTGGGCTCGTCCCTGCCCTCGCCCTCATCGTCGTCATCGCCGCGGCCGAGCGGCTCTTCCACGAGGGGCTCATCCTCGAGCGGCTCCTCGTCGTCGCGAAGAGAAGGCGCGTCGTCCGGGTTCGGCATGGAGAAGCCGGGCGGCAGGTTGGAATCGAGCAGACCTGCGCCCTTGAGCTCGTTCAGGCCGGGCAGATCCTGGATGGAATCGAAGCCGAAATGGGTGAGGAAGGCCTCGGTCGTGCCGTAGGTCACGGGGCGCCCCGGGGCGCGGCGGCGGCCGCGCATCTTGATCCAGTCCGTCTCGAGCAGAACGTCGATCGTGCCCTTGGAGGTGCTCACGCCCCGGATCTCCTCGATCTCGGCACGGGTCACCGGCTGGTGATAGGCGATGATGGCAAGGGTCTCGAGCGCGGCGCGCGACAGGCGCCGCTGCTCGACCGCCTGCTTCTCGAGCAGGAAGGAAAGGTCGTCGGCGGTGCGGAAGGCCCATTTGCCGGCGACGCGCACGAGATTGACGCCGCGCCCGGCATAGACGCTGCGCAGCTCTTCGAGCAGCGCGCCGATGTCCTCGCCCTCGGCGAAGTGCCGGGCCAGAGCCTGCTCGTCCAGCGGCTCGGCGGCGGCGAAGAGAAGCGCCTCGACGATGCGCAGCTTCTCGCGCCGGTCGGTCGATTGCAGCTTGATGACGTTGGAGGGAAACGGCAGCGGCAGGCGAACGGCCTTCGGCTCGGGCTCCGTCTCGTCTTCCGGCATCGTTTCGACCCTACTCAGTTGCTTCGCTGTCATCCCCGTCCCCGTTGTTGTTGCTTAGCTCAACACGTTCCACTCATGCGGCGCGTTCGCGGCGGCGTATCAGAAGCGGCGCGAACGATTTTGCCTGGCGGATTTCGAGCGCTCCCTCGCGCGTCATCTCCAGGCTCGCGGTGAAGCTCGAGGCGAGCGCGGTGCGCCGGAGCTCGGGATCGACCAGGAACTCGGCCAGCAGCCGGTCGAGCGGTGCCCAATCGAGCGTCATGCCGATGAGCCGCTCCAATTCCCCGCGCGCCTCCTTCAACGACCAGACGCTGCGCGGCGGCAGCCGCCAGCTACGCACGGCCATGCGCTGCCGCTGCTGCGTGTAGGCCTTGAGCAGATCGTAGACATTGGCGCCGTAAACGCTCTGGCGGGTGATGCGGATCGGCTCCGGCAGGCCGCGCGCGAACACGTCGCGGCCGAGCCGCTTGCGCGTCATGAGCTGCGCCGAGGCTTCGCGCATGGCGTCGAGCCGCTTGAGCCTGAAGGCGAGCAGCGCGGCAAGCTCGGCGCCGGTCGGCTCGCCCTCCTCCGACGGCTCGGCCGGCAGCAGCAGCTTCGATTTGAGGAAAGCGAGCCACGCCGCCATGACGAGATAGTCGGCGGCGATCTCCAGGCGCAGCCGCCGCGCCTCGGCGATGAAATCGAGATATTGCTGCGCCAGCGCCAGAACCGAAATCTTGGCGAGATCGACCTTCTGGGTGCGCGCGAGCGCAAGCAGCAAATCGAGCGGTCCCTCGAAGCCCTCCACATCGACCACGAGACGGTCGCCGGCCTCGAGCTCCGTTTCGTTGTTCTCCCAATCGAGCGCGTCCTGATCCTGCGGCGCGCCGCTCGCGGATGTTTCCATCGTCGTCATACCGGCACCGTCGGATCGTGGCCCAAACTTGCAACCTGGGTGCCGGCGGCTTCCGTCACCAGCGCCATCGCTTCGGCGGTGTCGAACGGTGCGGGCGCGCGCAAGCAAGCGCGGGCGGCGGCGAAACGCTCTGCGGCAAGCCCGCCGAGCGCCGGCACCGCGTCGGCAACCTCCATCATTTCGGCAAGGTTGCCGCTGCAATGGAGCGCCACGTCGCAACCGGCCCCGATCACGCCTCTCGCGCGTTCCGCGAAGGAGCCGCCAAGCGCTTTCATGCCGAGATCGTCGCTCATCACCAAGCCGGTCAAACCGATCAGATTCCGAATCACTTTGCCCATTATAACTGGCGAGACGCTCGAAGGTCGCTGATCGTCGAAGGCGGGCATGAGGACATGCGCGGTCATCGCCAGGGGCGCGTGGCGGAGGGCGTGGAAGGGACGGAAATCGACCGCCTCGAGGTCGGCGGCGCCAGCTTCGATGCAGGGCAGTGCAAGGTGGCTGTCGGCACAGGCCCGGCCGTGGCCCGGCACGTGCTTGATGACGGGAAGGACGCCGCCGGCAAGGCAGCCCTCGATCACGGCCTTGCCAAGCGCGATCACCGTGTCCGGATCGGTTCCGTAAGCACGGTCGCCGATGATGTCATGGGCGCCCTCCTGCGGCACGTCCAGCACCGGCATGGTGTTGACGCTGATGCCGAGATCGTAAAGCTCCTCGGCCGTCAGCCTCGCGCCGGCGAAAGCGGCGCGCGCCCCCAGCGCGGAATCAGCTGCATACAAGCGTCCATAACAAGATGCGGGCGGCATGTGCCGCCAATGCGGCGGCTTCAAGCGCTCGACCCGGCCGCCCTCCTGATCGATCAGGACGAGCACATCGTCGCTTGCGACGGCGTTCTTGAAGTCGGCGATCAGGGCCCGGATCTGCTCCGGGTTGCCGCAATTGCGCCGAAACAGAATGAGGCCGCAGGGGCGGGTCGCGGCGAAGAAGCGCCGCTCGGCATCGTCGAGCGCCAAGCCCGCACAGCCAGAGATGAAGGCCTTGAGGTCCACGACGCGGGTTAGCGCGCGCCGCCGCTCGCGGTCAAGGCTGGTAACGGGCGCCGTCTACTGAGCGATCACCAGGCAATCAGGCAGCCCTTGCGATTTCAGCTGACCGCACAGCTTGCCGGCTGACGTCTTGTCGGCGATCGGGCCGATGCGCAGCCGGTACCACGTCCCCTTGGAGCCGAGATCGGCCTTCTGGACGATCGGCCGGTAGCTCGCGAGGAGCGTCGGGTATTTCTGCTGCATATCGGCGAAGCTTGCCAAGGCTTCGGTCTGGCTCTTCTTGGAGCCGACTTGGACGACATACTTGACCGGACCGGCGGCCGCTTGCGGCGCCGCTGCCGCGGTCTGCTGCGGGGCGGGTTTCGGCGCTGGCTTAGGCGCCGGCGCAGGCGCAGCGGCCGGTTGCGGCGCGGCCTCTTGCGGCGCGGCTTGCACCGGCTCGGGAGCCGGAGGCGGCGAGACGGCCGCGAGCTGGGCCGGAGCAGCGCCAGCAGGCACCGGAGCGGCCTCGGCCGGAAGAGCGGGTACGGCAGGCGTTTCGACCGAGCCGTCGGGACGAACCACCATGGTCTTGACCTTGCGCGGACCGCCGTCGGCTGAGGGATCTTCGGCGGCCATGGCCATCTGCGGGGCGTCGGGCAGCGCTTGCGTCGTCGGCGGAACCGCATCGGTGGTAGCGACCGGCGTCGGTACGGCCGGAGCGGCGCCGGGCATGGCCGGGACGGCCACGTCTTCCTGCCGCGGCACGAGCCGCTCGGATTCCGGCGCATCGCCGTTCTGCAAGCGGTCGTAGATCAGCTTGTTCTTGTGCGGGAATTCCTTGCCGCCCGGCTGGTCGGGCGCTGCCTTGACGGGCGTGTTATCGGCCTGGACCAAGGGCGGCGGTTCGCTGCCAAGGCCGCCGCCGCTCTGCTTGTAGGCGACGGCGAGCGCGCCGCCGAGAGCAATGGCGCCGAGCAACGCGCTGCCGACCATGAAGGCGCTCCGGCTCTTGAACGAGAAACCGCTCTTGGCGGGCGCTGCCGACGGGGGCATCTGGCCACCGTCGAGGAAATCGGCATCGAGGCGCTCGCCCTCGTAGAAATTCTGCGCCGGGCGGCGCGCCGGTTCGGTCGAGCCGAGCGCGACCTGCGGGGGTTGATCGTAGATTGCGTCGAAAGCCTGAAGCTGGCGCCGCGGATCGATCTTCGGCGCGGCCTGGCCGTAATCCTGAGCGGGTTCGTCGGCGAAGAGTTCGAAGCCCTGATCGGCTTGTCCGTCCGGCGCATCATAGGCGCCGTTGGGATCCTGCCGGTCTTGGGATTCGGCGCCCGAAAACGCCTGCTCGGGGAAACTCGCGTCCGGCTGCTGCGGGAAACCGGCATCGGCGAAGCCGGGCTTGGCGAAATTCTGGTTGGCGAAGTTCTGATCGAAGCTCGCGTCGGGGAAGCTCGCGTCAGGGAAACTCGCATCGCCCCCGCCCTCGGGGAAGCTCGCGTCGCCATAGCCCTGTTCTTGATAGGCGTGGTTCTGGAAGTCCTGCGTCTCGTCGTAGCCCGAAGCGGCATAAGGCTGCGGCTCGGCGCCGCGGAAGTTCGCGGGTTGGAACGGCTGGTAGGCCTGGGCGCCGAAGTCCGTGGCCTGATAATTGGCGGCGGGGTCGTAACCGCTCGCGGCGCGCTGCGCGCCCTGGTAGCTCGGCGCGGCGCCGGGCTGAGGGCTCTGATAGCTCGGGGCGGGTTCGGCGAACGCACCCGGATAGTTCATTGGCGGCTGCTGGCTCTGATAGCCCGGCCCAGGAGCAGGTTGACCCGAATATTGGGGCGCGGGCTGACCGTATGGGGAGGGTTGGGCGGCGTAGGGCGAATAGGTGGACGGGCGCTCGGGCATCTGCTGGCGGAGGTCGGCGCCGCGGGTCACGGGCGTGTAGGACGGCATCTGCGCGAAGACGGGGCTGCCCCCGCCAAACATCGGGCGTTGTCCGGTGGCGGGTTGTCCCGGCCTTCCCCCTTGAGCCATTAAGCTTACCTCGCTCGGCTGCGTATTGAGCGCGTTGTTGCCCCACGTCTGCACGCTGGGGGCGCCCATAGCCTGCCTTTTGCTGAAATCTGATTGCGACCCGGGATTGGGACCGGCCGGGCGGCCGAATCCGTCGTCTTGCCTTGTCATGAATATTCCCCTCGAACCATCCCCCCTGCCCCGGATTGGCTCAATGCAACTCGTGCATGGCGTGAACGCCGAGGATCCCCAAACCCGACGCCAGAACGCGCTTCACAGAGGCCACGAGGGCTACGCGGGCGCGTGTTAACTCTCGGTCACTCTCGTAAATAAATCGTAATTGTGGCAAGTCTTTGCCTCGGTTCCACAGGGTGTGGAAGTCCCCGGCAAGATCGTAAAGGTAAAACCCGATCCGGTGCGGCTCGTGGGCGGCCGAGGCCGCCTCGACGAGCCGCGGGAACTGGGCGATGCGCCGGATCAGCGCCACCTCTCCCTCGTCGGTCAAGCGTTCGAGATCGCTCGCGGCCAACGCCCCCTCCGCAAGATCGAGATCCGGGAAAGCTTCCCGCACGTTACGCAGGACCGAACTCGCCCGCGCGTGGGCGTACTGAACATAGAAGACCGGGTTGTCCCGCGATTGCTCGGTGACTTTGACGAAGTCGAAATCGAGCGGCGCGTCGTTCTTGCGGTAGAGCATCATGAAGCGAACCGGGCCGGCGCCCACCTCGTCCACGAGCTCCCTCAGCGTGACGAACGTCCCGGCACGCTTGGACATCTTGACAGGCTCGCCCGCGCGAAACAAGCGCACAAGCTGACAAATCTTGATGTCGAGCTCGGCCTCGCCGCCGGTCAGCGCCGCGATCGCCGCCTTCATGCGCTTGATGTGGCCGCTATGGTCGGCGCCGAACACGTCGATCATGGTCTTGAAGCCGCGCTTGAACTTGTCGCGGTGATAAGCGATGTCGCCAGCGAAATAGGCGTAGGTGCCGTCGGACTTCACCAGCGGGCGGTCCATGTCGTCGCCGAATTCGGTGGCGCGAAACAGCAATTGCTCGCGGTCCTCCCAATCCTCATCGACCTTGCCCTTGGGCGGCGGCAGCCGCCCCTGATAGATCAGGCCCTTGGCCTTGAGGTCGGCGATGGTCTCGGCGATCTCGTCGCGCGGACCTTCGGTCAGCGAGCGCTCGGAAAAGAACACGTCGTGGTGGATGCCGAGAGCGTCGAGGTCGTCCTCGATCATGGCAAGCATGGCCTGGAGCGCGGCGGCGCGCACGATCGGCAGCCATGCGCTCTCTTGCATGGCGAGCAGCTCCTTGCCGTGCTGAGCGGCGAGCTTCTCGCCGACGGGCTTGAGATAGTCGCCGGGATAAAGCCCTTCGGGAATGGTGCCGATGTCCTCGCCGAGCGCTTCGCGGTAGCGCAAATAGGCCGAGCGCGCGAGCGCATCGACCTGGGCGCCGGCGTCGTTGACATAGTATTCGCGCGTCACGGCGAAGCCGGTGAAGGCGAGAAGATTGGCGAGCGCGTCGCCGAACACGGCGCCGCGGCAATGGCCGACATGCATGGGGCCGGTCGGGTTGGCCGACACATACTCGACATTCACGGCGGCGCCTTTGCCGATGGCGCTCTGTCCGTAAGCGGCGCCCTGCTCGAGCACCATGCGCAGCACGCTCGGCCAGAATGCAGAGGCAAGTGTCAGATTGATGAAGCCCGGTCCCGCGATCTCGACCTTGTCGATATGCGGGTCGGAAGCGAGCAGAGGCACGATGCGCTCGGCGAGCGCGCGGGGGTTAAGCCCGGCGGGCTTGGCCAGCACCATGGCGGCATTGGTGGCGAGGTCGCCGTGGGAGGCGTCCTTCGGAGCCCCGAGCGTGATGCCCTCGATGCTCGCTTCGGGCGGGACGACCCCGTCATGCTTGAGTTGCTGGACGGCGGCGAGGACCCGGCCGTGAAACCCTGCAAAAACGTCCATGGAGGCTCCGGAGAACTACGGGGCGCGACTATCGCAAATCGGGGGTGGCGTCAAACAGGCGGCGGTGCTCGGCAAGCGCGAACCGATCGGTCATTCCGGCGATGAAGTCGGCGACGTGGCGGGCATGGGCGCGGGTGCCGCGCGCGGGCGCTTCCTCGCGCCAGTCGGGCGGAAGGGTATCAGGCGCTTCGCTGTAGCGCTGAAACAGGTCGCCCACCACGCCCTCGGCATCTTCCATGATGCGGACGATACGCTCGTGCCGGTAGACGCGGGCGAAGAGGAAGGCGCGCAAGAGGTCGAGGTCGCGGCGCATCGCCTCGGAGAAGGCGACGGCGGCATGAGGCGCGTGGCGGATAGCTGCGGCGCTTGCGGGGCGAAGCGCGTGAAGTCGCCGCGCGCTCTCGGCGGTGGCGTCCTCGATCATGGCGCTGATGAGGCGGCGGATGGCTTCGTAGAGAAGCCGCGCGCCCTCGATGCCGGGATAGTCCTCGCGCACTTGGGCGAGCGCGCGCGCCGCCATCGGCACTTCGGCAAGCTCGGCGAAGGTGAAAAATCCGGCGCGGTAGCCGTCGTCGATGTCGTGATTGTTGTAGGCGATGTCGTCGGCGAGCGCGGCTCCTTGCGCCTCGACCGAGGCGAAGGTCGCAAGCTCGAGATCGTGCCCCGCGCAATATTCGGCGATCGGCCCCGGCACGGGGCCCGGCTCACGCGCATGCGCGCCCGCAAGAGGGCCGTTGTGTTTGACCAGGCCTTCGAGCGTCTCCCAGGTGAGGTTGAGGCCGTCGAAGCGCGCATATTTCTTTTCCAGCGCTGTGACCACGCGGAGCGATTGGGCATTGTGATCGAAGCCGCCGGCACCTGCCATCGCGGCATCGAGCGCGCGTTCTCCGGCATGGCCGAAGGGCGGATGGCCGAGGTCGTGGGCGAGCGCGAGCGCCTCGGTCAGGTCCTCGTCGGCGCGCAAGTTGCGGGCAAGTGCGCGGGCGATCTGCGCCACTTCGAGCGTGTGGGTGAGGCGCGAGCGGTAGTGATCGCCCTCGTGATAGACGAAGACCTGGGTCTTGTAGTTGAGCCGGCGGAAGGCCGTGGAGTGCAGGATGCGGTCGCGGTCGCGGGCGTAAGGCGAGCGGGTGGGACAAGGCGGCTCGGGCAGAAGCCGCCCGCGGCTCTTGCCCGGATCGACGGCATAAGGGGCGAGCCCGCGCCGGCCACCCTCCCCGCTATCCTCCCGCGGAGCCGGAAAAGCGTTTCCGGGCTTACGTTTGTGGTCGATTGACAAGCGCCTTTGCCACCCTATGTTTCGGTCAGAGATGGCTACACCCAAGATGAGCGAAGCGTCCATCACCATCAGCGCGCGCGCGGCAGACCGTATCGCCGAGCTCCTTCGAGCCGAGGCGGCGCCGTCGCTGTTCCGCGTCAGCGTCGAGGGCGGCGGCTGCTCCGGTTTTCAGTATCGCTTCGACCTCGTGACCGAGCGCGCGCCCGACGATCTCCTGATCGAGCGGGACGGCGCGCGCGTCGTGGTCGATCCGGTCTCGCTCGGCTTCATGGGGGGCGCCGAGCTCGATTTCGTCGACGACCTGATCGGCGCGCAATTCAAGCTCAACAACCCCAACGTCACCGCCGCGTGCGGCTGCGGCACGAGCTTCTCGATCTAGCTTTTCGACCAAAATCGTCATTGCCGGGCTTGACCCGGCGATCCATTCCGCTAGCGCTTCAGCCTGTTGAGGGGTAACGGCATGGATGCCCGGACAAGCTTGCGCCCGGGCCGGCGGAGCCGGACCCGGGTGTCCGGGCATGACGAGACGACAAACAAGCCATGAAGATCGCCTCCTGGAACATCAACGGCATCAAGGCGCGCATCGACGCGGCCACGACCTGGCTCAAGGGAGCCTCGCCCGATATCGCCTGCTTCCAGGAGATCAAATGCGTCGACGAGGCGTTCCCCAAGGAGGCGTTCGAGGATCTCGGCTACAACGTCGCGGTGCACGGGCAGAAGGGCTTCAACGGGGTGGCGCTCCTGTCGAAGCTCCCCTTCGACGAGGTCCACCCCCGGCTCGCGGGCGACCCCGACGACGTCCAGGCGCGCTATCTCGAGGCCGTCATCTCGGTCCCGTCAGGCGCGCTCCGCCTCATCAATATCTACCTGCCGAACGGCAACCCGTTCGGCACCGAGAAATTCGCCTACAAGCTCGCCTGGATGAGCCGGCTGAAGGAGCGCGTCAAAGCGCTGCTCGCCAACGAAGAGAAGATGGTCATCGCCGGCGACTTCAACGTGATCCCGGCGCCCGAGGACGTTTACAATCCGAGCGTGTGGATGGATGACGCCCTGTTCCGACCCGAGACCCGCGCCCATTTCCAGGCGCTCGTCAATCTCGGTCTGACCGACGCCTTCCGCGCCTGCCACGACGAGCCGCATCGTTACACCTTCTGGGACTACCAGGCGGGCGCGTACCAGAAGAACCAGGGCTTGCGCATCGATCACGTGCTCTTGTCGCCGCAAGCGGCGGACCGGCTCCAGGCCTGCGAGATCGACGCCTCGCCGCGAAGCTGGGAGAAGCCCTCTGACCACGTCCCGATCGTGGTTGAGCTCGCGCTCTAGGCGCGTCGCTTAAGGCTTGAAATCGCCCACCGTGGGGGCGCCGCCGAAACCGACGGAGAGGCCGATCGGAGCAGGCGGCGGGGCGCTCGGACCCAAGCCCGTCTCGGGCGGCGACGCGTTGGCATCCTGCTGCACCGGCGCGGCGAGAACCTCGGCAGGCGCGGCCTCGGCCGCGGGCAGAAGCCCCGATGCGCGCGCGCCGCCAAGCGCCGGCAGGAGCGCCTCGGCATCCTTGCGGACCGCCTTGTCCGAAGCCGAAAGCACCTCTTCGTAAAGTGCGCCGATCCACTGCGTTTCCTTGGCATCGGGATGGGCGTTCTCACGCGCGAGGATAATCAAAGCCAGGCCGCGCGCCCGCCTTTCGCGAACTCCCTCGCCGCGCCACAGGATCTCGCCGAGGGTCGCTTGCGCGGAGGCATGCTGCTTCTTGGCGGCGATCGCCAGCCAATTGACGGCGAGCCCGATATTCTTCTCGACGCCGGTTCCGTTCATGTAGAGCCGCGCGAGCCGGTATTGCGCCTCGGCGGAGCCGAAATAGCTCGCGGCGTGGCGGAACAAATGCGCGGCATAGTCGGGGTTGGCCGCAAGCGGCCGCTCCGGGATGCCGTCGAGATAGTACTGACCGAGCGCCACGAACGCCTCGGCGGCATATTTGGCGATCGGGCTCGACGGGTTGATGTCGGCCTGCTGGTCGGCAATCTGCTCGAAATAGGCGAAGGCCTTGGCGTCGTCCTTGGGCACGTCGCGGCCGGCGGCATAGGCCCGCGCAAGCTTGACCTGGGCACCGAGCACGCCGCGCTTCGCGGCATATTCCAGCGCAGGCACCGCAGCCGCGGCGCGTCCCGCCTTGAGCGCCTTCACGCCCTGGCGATAAGCCTCGGTCGCCGACGGATATTGCGGCTGATCGCCGGCCGCGAACGCCATCGAGCCTGTCGTCAGCAGTGCGGCCAATGCGGCTGCCGCGAGCCTGTTACACATCACCATAGCACGCCACTTCCACGCTACCGCCGGGATGGGTCACGGCACCCGTTCGCGCCGGACCGACCTCGCTTGCATATTTCCACAACGCGCCGCTCGTGAACGACGTGGGCGGCGCCTTCCACGCCTTGGCACGCTTCTTCAGTTCATCTGCGTCAAGTTCGACATCGAGGGTGCCCTTCTCGGCGTCGAGAACGATGATGTCGCCATCGCGGATGAGAGCGATCGGGCCGCCGAGCGCGGCCTCGGGACCGACATGGCCGACGCAGAACCCGCGCGTCGCGCCGGAGAAGCGGCCGTCGGTGATGAGCGCCACCTTGTCGCCCATGCCCTGGCCGTAAAGCGCCGCGGTGGTCGACAGCATCTCGCGCATGCCGGGGCCGCCTTTGGGGCCTTCGTAGCGGATGACGATGACGTCGCCTTCCTTGTAGCGCTTGGCGCTGACGGCGGCGAAGGCATCCTCCTCGCAATCGAAGCAGCGGGCCGGGCCGCGGAATTTCAGGCCCTTCATCCCGGCCACCTTGACGATCGCCCCGTCGGGCGCGAGCGAGCCTTTAAGACCGACGACGCCGCCGGTCGGCGAGATCGGATCGTTGGCCGGGCGCACCACGTCCTGGTCGGGGTTCCACTTCACCTTGGCGAGGTTCTCCTTCAGGCTCCTCCCCGTCACGGTCATGGTCTCGCCGTGCAGATAGCCATGATCGAGAAGGGTCTTGAGCAAGAGCGGCACCCCGCCAGCCTCGAACAAGTCCTTGGCGACATAGCGGCCGGATGGTTTCAAATCCGCGATATAAGGTGTCCGTTTCATGACCTCGGCGACCGCGAACAGGTCGAAATCGATGCCGCATTCATGGGCGATGGCAGGGAGATGCAGCGCGGCGTTGGTCGAGCCGCCGGTCGCGGCGACGATTGCGGCGGCATTTTCCAGCGCTTCGCGCGTGACGATATCGCGGGGCCTGATGTTGAGGGCGATGAGATCCATGACCTTCTCGCCCGCCGCCTGGCAGAACCGGTCCCTGATCTCATAGGGCGCGGGCGCGCCGGCCGAATAGGGCAAAGCGAGGCCGATGGCCTCCGAGACGCACGCCATGGTGTTGGCGGTGAACTGAGCGCCGCACGCCCCCGCCGACGGGCAGGCCACCTGCTCGAGCTCGTCGAGATCCTCCGTCGTCATCTTGCCGACGGAGTACTGGCCGACCGCCTCGAACAGATCCTGCACGGTGACCGGCTGGCCCTTGAACGAGCCGGGGAGGATCGTGCCGCCATAGATGAAGATCGAGGGGACGTTCAACCGGCACATCGCCATCATCATGCCCGGCAGGGATTTGTCGCAGCCGGCCATGCCGAACAGCGCGTCGTAGCAATGGCCGCGCATGGTCAGCTCGACGCTGTCGGCGATGACCTCGCGCGAGGGCAGCGAGGATTTCATGCCCTGGT
>JBFWTF010000032.1:0-16297 GCA_050247995.1 Methyloceanibacter sp.
GACGCATCTTCCGCCCATGCTCCGCGTTGCGGAACGCCTCGGCACACGCGGCCGCCCTTGGCCCGAAGGGAAGGAATGGCGCGCCCGAAAGGATTCGAACCTCTGACCCCCAGAGTCGTAGTCTGGTGCTCTATCCAACTGAGCTACGGGCGCGTCCGGCCTCCAGAAGGCAACCTGTCCCCTGAAGGCGAGGCTTGAGCCCAAGCGCGGGATGCGCAAAGGGAAGCGAGCGAGGCTCGCAAGGCGTCAAGCAAGCCCTACCTAATCGGTCGCACCGTCAACGGCCAGGCTATGACCGATTCGGAAAGCCTGACGTTCTATATAGGCACCCCCACGAGAAAACCTGGAGAAGCACCATGCGAAACAGCAGTTTCCTGGCCAAAATGGCGGCGGCGTTGGCCGTCCTTGCCTTGGCCGTCACCTTGACCGGCGCGGCCATCGCCGCGAGCGGCTTCGTCGGCAAATGGAAGGCTAGCGACACCAAGGGCGAGCCCTTCACCATTTGGCTCTCGGACGACGGACTCGCCAAGGGCGACCGCAGCGGCGAAGGCCTTTCGGGCATGTGGAAGGAAGAGGGCGACGCCGCGATCATCACCTGGGATTCGGGTTGGGTGACGACCATCGCCAAGGACGGCGACGGCTACAAGAAGAGCACGACCCAGGACGGCAAGCCTGTCGGCGACGCGTCGGCGGCGGAAAAAGTCGAGTAGCACCGCTCGGATTGGACCCTCTCCCCTTGCGGGAGAGGGCTTCCCGTCGCGATCTTGCGGCTAGTCTCAAGTCGCATGGCGGGAAGGATGAGGGGTTCGTCTTCTGACGCGGACTTACGTCCGCTTGCCCCTCACCGCGCTCGCAGCTTCGGCGCACAAGTTCAGGCGCTGAGCTGCCGCGCCCGCTTCAACTCCACGACCACGTCGGGGATGGCGACGCGGAAGGTCGCGCCCTCTTCGCTATCGATCAGCGCGATCTGGCCGCCATGGGCATGGACCAGTTCCTGGGCGATGGCGAGCCCGAGCCCGGTGCCGCCCTTGCGGGAGCTACCCTGAAACGCCGCGAACAGATGCGCCCGGGCCTTGTCCGGCACACCGGGGCCGGTATCGGCGACCTCGATCACGGTGACCGTCCCCTCCCGGCGGCCCGACACCGCGATCTCGCCGTCGCTCTCGCCCTCGCTCTCCAGGGCCTGCACGGCGTTGCGGCAGAGATTGCTCAAGACGCGGTAGAGCTGGTCGCGGTCGGCATCGACCTCGAGCGCGGCCTCGACGTCGACGGTCCAGGCGACCCGCTGCCGGGGCAGACCGAGACTGTCGCCGACCTCGGTCACGAGCGGCAAGAGCTCGAAGCGCTTGCGCCGCGGCGGCGTCTCCTGAGCCTGGCCGTAGGCGAGCGTCTGGGCGCAGAGCCGGATGGCGCGATCGAGCGAGGCGATCAGTTTCGGCACGAGGCGCTGCACCGTCGGGTCCTTGACCGTGATGAGGCGGTCGGAGAGGAGCTGGGCGCTCGACAGCATGTTGCGGAGATCGTGACTGATCTTGCTCACCGCGAGGCCGAGCGCGGCCAGCCGCGTCTTCTGCGAGAGCGTGTCGGCAAGCTCCTTCTGCATGGCGGAGAGCTCGCGCTCGGCGGTGCCGATCTCGTCGCGGCGGGAGGACGGCGCGATCACCCGGGTCGGGTCCTCGGGGCGCTCGGAGAAGCGCACGATGTTCCAGGTGAGCTTGGTCATGGGTTTGACCAGGAGCGCATCGAGCGTGAGATAGACCAGCGCCGCGGTGATGATCGAAATCAGAATCGACAGGCCGAGGATGTCGAGGCCGTAGCGGATCATGGCGGCCTTCAGCGGCGCCTCGCCCATGACCACTTCGATCGACTCGCCGCGATGAAAGCCGGGGTCGCCGGTCACGCGGATCACCCTGTCGTCCGGCGCCATGTAGACCATGAGTGCGTCGGCGATGAGCTTGAGCCAGGACGCGTCGCGCAAATCGTAAGAGGCGTCGATCTCGGCGGGCATGTCCATCTCGATGATCAGCGTGCGGGAGGCGTCGCGCTTGACGGCGATGGCCTTGACCTGGGCCCGATCGAGCAGCTCGTCGCGCAGCATCGTCGGCAACTGGCCGCCGGGCGCGGCCTCGGCCGCGAGCGAGGCGATCTGCGCCGCCGTGAGCCGCTCCATCAGCCACTGCCGCCGGAAATTCGATACCGAAGGCACGAACACGAGCACTTCGGCCAGCATGACGAAGAGAATGGTGAGCAGGAGCAACTTCGCCGACAGTCCCGGCACGAAGCGGAACATCGGCGGTTTCTCCGGCTTTACGTTTGGGGCCTCGTCTTTCACCAAGAGACTCGAACCTGAACGGGCGCGGGGCCGCTCCCTTGCGCGCGTCTATCCTAAGCGGCGCAGGAAGCCAATGATGTTACGGAGCCAGCCCTTCGTCAAAGTTGGCAAATAATAAGTATAGGCGACGCGCTTGGAGAGCTCGGAAAGGGTGGGATAGGGCAGCACCAGATGGATCAGGTCGCCGACCTTCATGCCCTTGGCCATGGCGACGATCCACATTTGCAGCAATTCGCCCGCCTCCGCGCCGACGATGGTGCAGCCGAGGATGGTGCCGTCGGGTCTGGCGACGACCTTGATGAACCCCTCCGTCGCGCGCTCGCATTGGGCGCGGTCGTTCTCGCTATAGGGCACGCGGTAGAGGCGGATGCGGCGATAGCGCTTGCGCGCCTCGGCCTCCGTCATGCCGACCTGGGCGAGTTCCGGGTCGGTATAGACCACGCGCGGGATCTTGGCGGCGCTGGCGTCGGGCTTGAGCCGGAACAGGGCGTTCCTGATGACGATGCCGGCCTGGTAGTTGGCGAGATGAGTGAAGCCAGGCCCGCCGATCACATCGCCAATGGCATAGACGCGGCGATTGGTGGTCCTGAGATAGTGGTTCACCTTGATGCCGGCGTCGCTATGGGCGATCCCGGCGCGATCGAGGCTGAGCGACTTCAAGTTCGGCTTGCGCCCGGTGGCGACGAGGAGATGGCTGCCTTTCAGCACGGTAGGCTCGCCGTTCTCGGTGAAATGCACCGCGACCCCTTGGGTCGAGCGCTCGACGCGTTCGATCCGGGTCTTGGGGTGAAGCATCACTTGCGAGTCGGTCAGCCGCTTGATGAGAACGGCGGCCGCGTCCGGGTCTTCATGGGCGAGAAAGTCCCCGACATCGAACACGCTGACATGGGAGCCGAGCATGCGATGGGCCTGGGCCATCTCGAGCCCGACCGGCCCGCCGCCGAGAACGAGGAGATGCTGGATGCGCTCGCTCACGTCGAAAATCGTCTCGTTGGTGAAATAGGGCACCTCGTCGAGGCCGGGGATCGGCGGGATCGACGGCATCGATCCGGTGGCGATGACGAAGCGGCGGGCGCGCACCAGCACGCGGCCGGCCTCAACGGTGAGCGGATCGAGGAAGGAGGCTTGCGCCTGGATCACCCGCACGCCGAGACCGGTCATGCGTTCGATCGAATCGTTGGGGGCGATCGCGGCGATGACGCCGTGCACGTGATCGTGGACGCCGCGGTGGTCGATCTGGGCCTCGATGACGTCGATGCCGAAGGTCGATGCGGTCCGCACCGCCTCGGCGCGCTTGGCCGCCGCAAGCAGCGCCTTCGAGGGAACGCAGCCGTAGTTGAGGCAATCGCCGCCCATGCGGCCCTTTTCGATGAGCACGACGGGAACGCCGAGCTGCGCCGCGGATGCCGCGACCGACAATCCACCTGAGCCCGCGCCGATGACGCAAAGGTCGGGCTTCAGTACCTCTTCCATGCTTCTCGGTCCCTCACCGCCAAACGCCTCAAGGCGCCCGTTTGATCCGCTTGAGAACCACGGGAATGAGCGCCACGAGCCCCAACGCCACGAACCCCGCGATCAGTTCCGGGGTCAACAGCGACCCGGGATCGAGCGAATATGAACACGACTCTTGGCCTCCCGTCCCCGCCTTGGCAAGGCAGGACTCGTACATGGCCCGCTGCGCTTCGATTACGCTATCGAGGCCGTTACCGGCCAGGGCAAAGGCGAATGTTCCCGGGATAATGCCAAGAAAAGTGGTCACGACATAGGTAGCGAAAGGGACGCCAAGCAGTCCAGGGGCAAGGTTGACGAGCCAGAAGGGGAAGATCGGCACGAGGCGCAGGAAGAGCAGATAGGAGAAGGCATCCTCCTGGAATCCTTGGCGAAAGCGCGAAAGGAAGGGCCCTGCCCGCTGCGCCAGGACATGTCCGAGCGTGCTCCTGGCGATGAGAAAGAGGATGGTCGCCCCAATCGTCGCGCCGATCACGGAGGCGACGCCCCCCAACAGCCAGCCGAACAGGAAACCGCCGGCGATGGTCATGACCGCGCCGCCGGGCAGCGACAGGGCGACGACGACGGCGTAGAGCGCAACGAAGGCGGCAAGACTGAGCAGGCGGTTGGCCTCGATGAACTGGCCCAACGCCTCGCGGTTTTCGGCAAGAGCGGTGATGGTGACGTAGCGATGCCAGCCCATGGCGAACACGAGGGCCATCGCGCCGAGAAGGGCGATAAGCGGCCAAAGCCGCCTGAGCCAGCCTGTCACGCCATCGGCGGCTTCGGGCACCGTATTCACCTGGTCCACGCTCCGTTCATCTCGACAGTTAGATGGACCATGTTCGGCCGAGGCGGAACAGCATTTCGCGCCATTGTGATACCATGTCAGGAGTTTTTCGCGATCGATGGGCCCCCTTTGGTTTCGCGGGGCCGGCGCTTCGGGGCCGCAGGATTGACTTCGGCCACCGCGTCACCCTATAAGCCGCGGGGTTGCGGGACTTGAAGCCCGTCCCGCCCCCAAGCCCCGAGCAAGGAGCCTCCCCGTGAAACGCACCTACCAACCATCGCGTCTCGTCCGCAAGCGGCGCCACGGCTTCCGCGCGCGCATGGCGACGAAGGGCGGGCGGAAGGTGCTTGCCCGGCGCAGAGCCAAGGGGCGCAAGCGCTTGTCGGCCTGACCGCCTGCCTCGTGACGGCGATCGGACGCCTCAAGACCCGCAAAGAGTTCCTCTATGTCCGCGACGGCACGCGCTATGCCGCACCCTCGCTCGTGCTCCAGGCGCGGCCCCGCGCGGCCGGAGCGGACCAAGACCCGCAAGCCGCCCGTTTCGGCTTCACGGCGACCAAGGCGCTCGGTTCGGCCGTCGTGCGCAACCGGGCGCGGCGGCGATTGAAGGAGGCGGTGCGGCTTGCCGCACCGTCACATGCCTTGGAGGGCTATGATTATGTCTTGATCGCGCGGGAGGGCACGGTACAACGGCCCTTCACCGCGTTAATCAAGGACCTTGAACGCGCGTTTGCCAAGGCACACGCGCCCTCCCCAGCCAAGAGACGCTGAACGAAGTTCCGAATTCACCGCTCGCGCCGGGGACGACGTGCGGGCCTTGAGTTGAAAGCGACATGGACGAGAACAACCGCAACTTCATCCTCGCCATCCTGCTGTCCCTCGGCGTCCTGTTCGCCTGGCAGTTCTTCTTCTTGCCCCAGCAGCCTCAGGCGCCGGAGACGAAGCCGACGGCGCAGCAGGAGCAGCAGCAGCAACAGGCTGAGCCGGGACCGCCGCAACCGCAAAGCGGAGCCGCGCCCGGAACCGGCGCGCCGCAGGCGGGCGCTGCCGCTGTCGCGCTCACCCGCGAGGAGGCGCTCGCCAAGAGCCCGCGCATCGCCATCGACACGCCGAGCCTCAAAGGCTCGATCGCGCTCAAAGGCGGCCGCATCGACGATCTCACCCTCAAGGACTATCGCGAGACGGTTGAACCTTCGAGCCCGCAAGTCGTGCTGTTATCGCCGGCCGGCGGTCCGCACGCCTATTACGCCGAGTCGGGCTTCGTCGGCGGCACCGCGGGCGGAGATCTTGGCCTCCCCGACGGCGAGACGCTGTGGACGGCCGCGAGCGAAACGCCGCTCTCGCCCGACTCGCCGGTCACGCTCACTTACGACAATGGCAAGGGGCTGAAATTCACCCGCACCATCGCCATCGACGACAAATACATGTTCACGATCGACGACAAGGTGACCAATAGCGGGACCGAGGCCGTCACGCTCTATCCTTACGCGCTTATCTCCCGTCACGAGACGCCTCATGTCCAGGGCTTCTACATCCTGCACGAAGGCCTGATCGGCGTCGTTGACGATGGTCTGCAAGAAATCACGTACAGCACGGCGCTCGAGAGCACGGAGCCGGAGCAATTCAAGAGCCAGAAAGGCTGGCTCGGCATCACCGACAAATACTGGGCGACCGTCGCCATCCCGGAACAGGACAAGCCTTTCGAAGCCAAGTTCTCGGGACGGGTGGTGGACGGCCGCGACATCTTCCAGACCGATTACCTCATGGGGCCGCTCGCGATCGCTCCGGGAGAGACCGGACAGGCGCAAGGGCGCGTGTTCGCCGGCGCCAAGGAAGTCAATGTCGTGGACGGTTATGCCGCGACCTACGCCATCCCGCGCTTCGAACGCCTGATCGATTGGGGCTGGTTCTACTTCCTGACCCGGCCGCTGTTCTACGCGCTCGACTATTTCTACAAGCTCGTGGGCAATTTCGGCGTCGCGATCCTCATCGTCACCGTTATCATCAAGCTCATTCTCTTTCCGCTCGCGAACAAGTCCTACGTGTCGATGAGCCGGATGAAGAAGCTTGCGCCCGAGATGCAGCGCATCAAGGAGCGCTACGGCGACGACCGCATGCGCCAGCAACAGGCGATGATGGATCTGTACAAGAAGGAGAAGGTGAACCCGGCTTCGGGCTGCCTGCCGATCCTGGTGCAGATCCCGATCTTCTTCGCGCTCTACAAGGTGCTGTTCATCACCATCGAGATGCGGCACGCGCCGTTCTTCGGCTGGATCCAGGATCTGTCGGCGCCGGACCCGACGACGATTTTCAATCTGTTCGGGCTCATTCCGTGGCAGCCGCCCGCGCTGCTCATGATCGGCGTTTGGCCGATCATCATGGGCATCACCATGTGGGTGCAGATGAAGCTCAACCCGGCGCCGCCCGACCCGGTGCAGGCGAAAATCTTCGCCTGGATGCCGGTGTTCTTCACCTACCTGCTCGCCTCCTTCCCGGCCGGGCTTGTGATCTACTGGGCCTGGAACAATTTCCTGTCGGTGATCCAGCAATCGGTGATCATGGCCCGCCAGGGGGTCGAGATTCCCCTCCTGGAGAATCTCGGCTTCAAGCCCAACAAGAGCAAGGCCAAGGGCGAGGCCGAGGGCTGACGGCCAGGGCTATCGTCCCGGGGTAACGCACCTCTTGTCATTGCCCGCGCAGGCGGGCAATCCAGTAGCCCAACGCCTTCTGCAGTTGACAAATCCCGGTGATTACTGGATCGCCGGGTCGAGCCCGGCGATGACAACGGACACCTTCACCAAGGCCGACCTCAAGAAGGGCAAGGCGCTGTTCAAAGGCCCTTGCACCTTCGTCAAGGGCGTCACGCGCATTGCCGACCTGCCGCGCGAGGGCCGCGCCGAGATCGCCTTCGCCGGCCGCTCCAATGTCGGCAAATCGAGCCTGATCAACGCGCTCACCGGGCGCACCAGTCTCGCCCGGGTCTCGGTGACGCCGGGACGGACGCGCGAACTCAATTTCTTCGCGCTCGGCAAGGCGGGCGCGCTCTATCTGGTCGACATGCCGGGCTACGGCTACGCGCGGGCGTCAAAGGCGCAAGTCAAAGGCTGGACGCGGCTGATCGGCGACTACCTCAAGGGACGCCGCGAGCTGAAGCGCGTGTTCCTGCTCATCGATGCCCGCCACGGCATCAAGCCCAACGACAAGGACACGATGAAGCTGCTCGACGAGGCCGCGGTCTCCTATCAGGTGGTGCTGACCAAGGCCGACAAGCCCAAGGCATCCGAGCTCGAGGCGGTCCAGGCAAAGGTCGCAAGCGAGCTCGCCAAGCACCCGGCGGCCTATCCGCAAATTCTCACCACATCGGCGCGGATGGGTTCCGGCATCGAAGAACTTCGCGCCGCCATCGCCGCGCTCGCGCCCTCGCTTGAGTGAGAACCCGCCGCATTTTTCCGCTTTCCCCTTGAGTGAGAGCACACGCGCCTTTTGGCGCGTGTGAGGGGTAAGCGGGCGTAAGCCCGCGTCACAAAAATCACCCCTCACCCGCCCCGGCTAGACGCCGGGGCAACCTCTCCCACAAGGGGAGAGGGACGTCAGTGCATTCGCTCTCGCGATCAACCCGCAAAGCGGGCCCAGAGCGCCGCGACCCAGACGAGACCGGCAAGAGCAAGCGCGAAGAACACGCCGGCCGAGGCGAGGTCCTTGGTGATGCGGATCGCCTCGTGCTTGTCGGGCTGGATATGATTGCACAACCGCTCGATCGCGGTGTTCAGGAACTCGATCGAAAGAACGAAGAGGATGCTGCCGACGAGCGCGGCCCAGGTCCACACGTCGGTCGCCAAGAAAAAGGACAAGGGGAGGAGGAGGCAGGCGATCGCCACCTCCTGCTTGATCGCCGATTCGGTCGAAAGCCCTTCGCGCAGGCCGCCGAGGCTGTTCCAGAAGGCGGCGCCGATACGCGCCAATCCGCCGCGCCCGGGCAGGGCCGCGCGCTGAGGCGGCAGATCGCCGGACGCGGATTTGCCGGACCCCTCTTTTTCAGCCTTCTGGCGCATTGCTTTGGCGGCCCCGGAACACGGTCTTGGCGGCAGACGAAGAGGTATAAGCGAGCCGGGAAGCCCTGAACAGCCGAGCCTATCGCTTGTCCCCCCGCCCTCCCCGCCGTTATAAGCGCGAGGTGGCCAAGACCAAATCATCTTCCGCCAAGCCCAAGGACCGGCCCGCGCCGAAGGTGCGCGCCGCCGCCGCAAGCGTGGCCGACGTCATCGCCTCGGTCCATGCCAAGGCCAAGGTGCTGTCGGAGGCGCTGCCCTATATGCAGCGCTACGACCGCAAGACGGTGGTGGTGAAATATGGCGGCCACGCCATGGGCGATCCGGCGCTCGCCGCCAATTTCGCCCGCGACATCGTGCTCATCAAGCAGGCCGGCGTGAACCCGGTCGTCGTGCATGGCGGCGGCCCCCAGATCGGCTCGCTGCTCGAGCGGCTCAATATCCGGTCCGAGTTCCGGGGCGGCTTGCGCGTGACCGACAGGGCGACCGTCGAGGTGGTCGAGATGGTGCTCGCGGGCACCGTCAACAAAGAGGTCGTGACCGCCATCAACAGTCAGGGCGGCAAGGCGGTCGGCATTTCGGGCAAGGACGCCAACCTCATGCGGGCCAAGCGGCTCGAGCGGCGCTGGCGCGACCCCAGCTCCAATATCGAGCAGATCGTCGATCTCGGCTTCGTCGGCGATCCGGCCGCGGTCGATCCGCACATTATCGATGTCATCATCCAGTCGGACCTCATTCCGGTCGTGGCGCCGATCGGCGTCGGCCCCGACGGCGAGACCCTCAACATCAACGCCGACACGTTCGCCGCGGCGCTGGCCTCGGCCTTGAAGGCCAAGCGCCTCCTCCTTCTCACCGATGTCGAGGGCGTGCTCGACAGAGGCGGCAACCTGATCAAGTCGCTGACCACGTCGGAAGCGCAAAGCCTGATCGACGACGGCACCATTTCCGGCGGCATGATCCCGAAGATCGAGAGCTGCATCGACGTCATCGCCGAAGGGGTCGAGGGCGTCGTCATCATCAACGGCAAGGTGCCGCATGCGGTCCTGCTCGAGCTCTTCACCGAGCACGGCGCCGGCACCTTGATCGAGCGGCGGCGGCGGAAGAACGCCCCGGGGGGAGCGCAATGACGGGACGCGGCGCCGGGCCACGCGGCTTCGATCACGTCGAGGCCTGGGTGTTCGATCTCGACAACACGCTCTATCCGGCCGACTGCAATCTGTTCGCGCAGATCGACCGGCGCATGGGCGAGTTCATCGCCAACAGTTTCGGCATCGCGCTCGCCGAGGCGCAAAGCTTGCGCGAGACTTATTACTACGAGCACGGCACGACGCTGGCCGGGCTGGTGCGCCTGCATGACGTGGCGCCCGACGATTTCCTCGACTACGTGCACGACATCGACTTGAGCGCGGTTCGCCCCTCGCCCGCGCTCGCGGCGTCGCTCGCGGCGCTTCCGGGGCGCAAATTCATCTTCACCAATGGCTCGCGCAAACATGCCGAGGCGGTGATCGCGCGGCTCGGCGTCGGCGGCCAGTTCGCCGATATCTTCGACATTCACGCGCTGGGCTACATCCATCCCAAGCCGATGCGCGAAGCCTATGACCGCTTCGTCTGCGCCCATGCCGTAGCGCCGCGCGAGGCCGCCATGTTCGACGACCTGCCGCACAATCTCGAAACCGCGCATGCGATCGGGATGACCACGGTGCTGGTGCACGGCCTGACCCCGCATCCCGAGCATCAGGCGATGGCGGGCTGGACCGAGCTCCCGGCCCATATTCATCACCGCACCGAGTCGCTCCCCGCCTTCCTTGCCGAAATCGGCGCCGGCCTCACGGCCGCCGAGGCGGAGTTCGCGCCGGCGGGAGCACAGTTCTGTCTCATCTGACCAAGGCCGCCATGACCCACGACCATCTCAAGACCTTCATCGACAGCGCCTACGAACATGCCGTCGAGATCACGCCGGAGACCAAGGGCGTGGTGCGCGACGCCGTGACCGAGGTGCTCGATCTCCTCGACAAGGGCGCGCTTCGCATCGCCGAGAAGCGCGACGGCGGCTGGATCGTGCATCAATGGCTGAAGAAGGCGATCCTGCTCTCCTTCCGCCTCAACGAGCCGCGCAAGATCGAAGGCGGCCCGGACGGCGGCGCCTGGTGGGACAAGGTGCCCACCAAATTCGCCAAGTGGAAGGCCAAGGACTTCAAGGAGGCGAACTTCCGCGCCGTGCCCGGCGCGGTGGTGCGCCACTCGGCCTATATCGCGCCCGGCGTCGTCTTGATGCCGTCCTTCGTCAATCTCGGCGCGCGGGTCGAATCCGGCACCATGATCGACACCTGGGCTACGGTCGGGTCCTGCGCGCAGATCGGCCGCAACGTGCATCTGTCGGGCGGCGCCGGCATCGGCGGCGTACTCGAGCCGATCCAGGCCAATCCCGTCATCATCGAGGACAATTGCTTCATCGGCGCCCGCGCCGAAGTCGCCGAAGGGGTGATCGTCGGCGAAGGCTCGGTCCTGTCGATGGGCGTCTATATCGGCCAATCGACCAAGATCATCGACCGCGCCACCGGCTTCGTGCATCAGGGCCGCGTGCCGCCCTTCTCGGTCGTGGTGTCGGGGAGCATGCCCGGCAAGCCACTGCCGGACGGGACGCCGGGGCCCTCGCTCTATTGCGCCGTGATCGTCAAGACGGTCGACGAGCGCACCCGCGCCAAAACTTCGATCAACGAATTGCTCAGGGACTGAGCTGGCGGAGGCCATAGACGTGAAGATGGACTTGGATGAGGCCGCGTCTCTGTTCCTGTCGCGCGAGGGCCGGATCGGCCGGCGCAAGTTCTGGATCGGCGCCGCCTGCTTCATCGCCGTGTGGCTCGTTGTCGATCTCCTCTTCGGCGCGTCCGTCTTCGGGCGGATCGTGAAGCTTCTGCTTGCGATCGGGCTGTTCTATCCGGCCTACGCCGTCGCCGCCAAACGCTTCCACGATCGCGACAAGCCGGGAGAGACGGCTCTGTTCGGCCTCGTTCCCGTGCTCATCGCCATCGCGCTCGATTGCTTCGGGCTCACCGGCGACGCGACGGGAGCGAACGGGCTCGGATGGATTTGCCGCCTGATCTACCTCGGGGTGGGCCTGTGGTTCGCGATCGAACTCGGCTCGCAGAAGGGCACGCCCGGGCCCAACCATTTCGGCGGGGATCCCTTGGCCACGGTGCGGTAGATCGTTACCGCGAGCACGGCCGGGCACCGAAGCACACGCGACGGACCGGCTTGCCATGCGGCCGGGCAGCGGTCATGGTGCGGGGCCCCATGAAGCCCCTCATGCCCCTTTGCCCGTCCAATGTCCGCACTCGGCGATAAAGCCCTCCAGCTCGCGCAAAGTCTGATCCGTTGCGAAAGCGTGACGCCGGAGGACGCGGGCGCGCTCGACGTGCTCATCGGCGCGCTCAAGCCTGCGCGCTTCACCTTCTGGCGCCTCAATTTCAAGGACGAGAACACACCCCCGGTGGACAATCTCTACGCGCGTGTCGGCGAGGGACCGCCGAATCTCTGCTTCGCGGGCCATGTCGATGTCGTGCCTCCCGGCGACCCCACGCAGTGGCGCCATCCGCCCTTCGGCGGCGAGGTCAGCGGCGGGCTGCTTTATGGCAGGGGTGCCTCCGACATGAAGGGCGCGATCGCCTGCTTCGCCGCGGCCGCGCTCGACTACATCAGGTCGCGCAGCCGCGAACTCGACGGCTCGATCAGCTTCCTCATCACCGGCGACGAGGAAGGGCCTTCCGTCAACGGCACGCGCAAAGTGCTCGAATGGATGAAGGAGCAGGGCGAGCGGCCCGACCATTGCATCGTCGGCGAGCCGACCAACGCCAAGCGCATCGGCGAAGCGCTCAAGATCGGCCGGCGCGGCAGCCTCAACGGGACCCTGAAGGTGACGGGCGTGCAAGGCCATGTCGCCTACCCCCATCTCGCCAACAACCCGGTCAAGGGTCTGGTGAAGGTTCTCGCCCGGCTCTACGACACGCCGCTCGATTACGGCAGCGCGCATTTCTCGCCGTCGAATTTCGAGGTCACCAGCGTCGATGTCGGCAATCCCACCACCAATGTGATTCCGGCTTCAGTCGCGGCGCGCTTCAATGTGCGCTTCAACGACCGGCACTCGGCCGAGTCGTTGAAGGCGCATATCAACGAAGAGGCGGCGCTCGCGCTTGCCGGCACCGATCTTGCGCTCAGCGTCGATTTCGAGCCGCCGGCCGTCTCCTTCCTGACCGAGCCGGGACCGCTCGATGCGCTGCTCAGCGAGGCCATCAACGCGGTCACCGGCCTCACGCCGTCGCTCTCGACCGACGGCGGCACATCGGACGCCCGCTTCATCAAGGAGTACTGCCCCGTGGTGGAGTTCGGGCTCACGACCGCGTCCATCCACAAGGTTGACGAGCATGCCGCGATCGCCGACCTCGAGACGCTGACGGCGATCTACCGCCGCTTCATCGCGCTCTATTTCGAGACCTTCGGTGGCGCCGATGCCGGGTGACCCCCGGCCGGTCGGCGTGTTCGACTCCGGCATGGGCGGGCTGACCGTGCTGAAGGCGCTGGTGGAACGCCTCCCCAACGAGCGCTTCGTCTATCTCGGCGACACCGCGCGGCTCCCTTACGGCACCAAGAGCGCCGAGACGGTGCAGGCTTACGCGCTTCAGGCGACGCGCCTCCTGCGCGACGAAGGGGTGAAGATGCTGGTCATCGCCTGCAACACGGCCTCCGCCGTGGCGCTCGGCGTCCTCCAGGACGCTTTCACGCCCCTCCCCGTCATCGGCGTGATCGAGCCCGGCGCGCGCGCGGGCGTCGCGGCGACGTCCAACCGCCGCATCGCCGTGATCGCGACCGAGGGCACGGTGAGAGGCGGGGCCTATGCCCGCGCGATCCTGCGTCAGATGAGCGATGCCGAGGTGGTGCAGCAGCCTTGCGGCGTGTTCGTGGCGCTGGCCGAGGAGGGCTGGACCGATACGCAAGCGACGCGCGCCGCGGCCGAGCACTATCTCGCCGAGCTGTTCTCAGGCCCGAATGCGCCCGATACGCTCGTTCTCGGCTGCACCCATTTCCCCGTGCTCGCGGGCGCCATCAGGGCGGCCATCGGGGCCGACGTGGCGCTGGTGGATTCGGCCGAGACCACGGCCTTGGCGGTGGCCGAGGCGCTTTACGAAGCTGGCCTCGGAAGCGAAGCCGAGGGAGGGTCCGGCGGCACCGTGCGCTTCTTCGCCACCGATTCGCCCGAGCGCTTCGCGCGCGTCGGCGCGATCTTCCTGGGGCGCGCGATCGATCCCGCTGCGGTCACGCTGGTCGATCTGCGCGCCTTCGCTTAGAGCCTATCCGATCGAATTGACGCAGGACCCCCCTCTATATTCCCGCCTTTCAGGGGGGAGAAAATTGAGAGCGCCGTATTGCTCTCCCTCCCCTTGCAAGGGGGAGGGTCGGGGTGGGGTCGGGAACACGGTTCAATCCGACCAAATATGCCTTAAGCCTTGGGCGGCGGCTCGTTGTCGGGGAGCGCGGCGGAGTCGTCTGTCGGATCGGGCTGCTCGAGCTCGGGCGGCGCCTTGGTGTCGGCGGCGACGGTCACCTCGCGCAAGAGGCTGTTGAGCCAGGGCCGTCCCAGCAAGAGCAGCACCGCGGCCGCATAGACCACCGCCGCCATGACGACGAGGATGGCAAGCTCGGTCTCGTCGCGGAAGCGCGTCATATCGGCGAGCGCGCGCTCGAGCCCGTAGGCTCCGGCGAGAAGCGCCGCCGTCAGCACGGCGCCAGCGGCGATCAGCTTCGCCACCGGCTTGCCGATGGCGGCTCCCGACACGGCGAAGCCCTGGCGGCGAGCGAAATAGGCGAGCAGGCTGAGATTGATCCAGGCGCCCGCGCTGGTCGCGAGCGCAAGCCCGACTTGCGCGAGCGATCCCATCAGCGCGACCTTCAAGGCGATGTTGATGGCCACCGCGAGCAGCGCCGCCTTGACTGGCGTTGCCGTGTCGCCGCGCGCGTAGAACGGCGCGGTGAAGCTCCGCATCAGCACGAAGGGAAGGAGTCCGATCGAATAGGCGGCGAGCGTCGCGCCGGCGGCGGCGGCGTCCGAGGCGGTGAAGGCGCCGCGGGCGAAGAGCGCGCGCATGATGAGATCGGGGATGACGATTGCGGCGACGGCGCAAGGAATGGTGAGGAGAAGCGCAAGCTGAATGCCGCGGGCTTGCGCCGAGGCCGCGCCTCTCTCATCGCCCGCCGCCAACCGCCGCGCCATCTCGGGCAAAAGGACGGTACCGACGGCGATACCGACGACGCCGATGGGAAGCTGGTTGATGCGGTCGGCGTAATAGAGCGCCGACAGCGCGCCGGTGGGAAGGAACGAGGCGATCAGCGTGTCGGCGAAGAGGGCGAGCTGCACCCCGCCCGCGCCGATGATGGCGGGACCGAGCGCCTTCAAGAAACGGCGCGTCCGCTCATCGAGGCGCGGCATGCGCAGCCTGATGCCGATCCCGTGCGCCTCGGCGTCGCCGCCGACGAGGAGCACGATGGCGATGCCCGCGATGAGAACGCCCCAGGCCGCGGCATGGCCCGCGTCGGCGAAGAACGGCGCGAGCAGGAGCGTGGCGATCATCGACAGGTTGAGGAGGATGGGCGCGCCGGCGGCAGAGGCGAAGCGGTTATTGGCGTTGAGGATGCCGGCGAACAGCGTCTCGATGGACACGAGCGCGAGATAAGGGAAGGTGATGCGGGTGAGCGCCACGGCAAGGTCGAAGCGCGCCGGATCGTCCACGAGGCCCGGCGCGAGCACGCTCACGACCCAAGGGGTGAACAGGAGCGCAAAGCCCAAGAGCGCGAGATTGATGGCGATGAGGGCCGCCGCGATCTGGTCGGCGAAGAGCTTGGCGGCGGGAAGCCCCGCCTCCTCGAGGGTGCGGGCATAAGCGGGAACGAAGGCCGCCGCGAACGCGCCTTCGGCGAAGATGGCGCGGAAATGGTTGGGCAGGCGGAAGGCCACGAAGAACGCGTCGGCCATCGGCCCCGCGCCAAGCACCGCCGCCATGACCACGTCGCGGACGAAGCCGGTCGCGCGCGAGACGAGCGTGAGCCCGCCAACGGTGGCGATGCGCCTGATCATGCCTTGCTGCGGGCGGTCAATCGTCCCTCCCCGTTCGCGGCCAAGGCGTAGCCGAATTTCGGCCCCTTGACCATGCGTCCTGGGCCCCTCGGCCGCGGCCTTTCGCGCATCGGGGTGGGGCTGCGCCGCGAAAATGAACCTCATCCTGAGGAGCCGCCGAAGGCGGCGTCTCGAAGGATGCGCCCAATCACCCTGCTTCGAGACGCCCTCCTTCGAAGCGCTCCTCAGCATGAGGACCGTTGGCGCATGGAAGAAGCGGCGGCGGGTGGAGTGGCCCCCTCTCCCAAAGGGGAGAGCGGGACCTCAATAATCGACGCGGACGAGGTAGAGGCCCGACGGGGGCGCGACGGGGCCGCAGGCGCCGCGCGTCCTTGCATCGAGCGCGGCGGCAAGATCGCGCGCGGTCCATTTGCCTTCGCCGACGAGCTTGAGCGAGCCCACCATCGAGCGCACCTGATTGTGGAGGAAGGAGCGGGCGGAAGCCGCGATCCTGATCTCCTCGCCGTCGCGCG
>JBFWTF010000033.1:0-16206 GCA_050247995.1 Methyloceanibacter sp.
GCAACACGGTGGTGGTGATCGAGCACAATCTCGAAGTGATCAAGACCGCGGACTGGATCGTCGATCTCGGGCCTGAAGGCGGCGATGCCGGCGGCGAAGTGGTCGGCGTCGGCACGCCGGAGGAGATCGCCGCCAACGCCAAAAGCTTTACCGGGCAGTACCTGAAACAGGTCATCGACCGGCGCGGCAAGGGCGCTGGCGCCAAGCGCGCGGCGGCTGAGTAAGGGGGAAAAAGCGGCCTAAACCCCCTTTTTTCCTGCTGGAATCCGCCTTTCCACCGCAAAATTCCCGGTGAATCTGCTGACAAACCCCCACGAATCGGCGATTTTCCGGGGAATTGAGCCTTTGCCGTCTGTCGGTTTGCGGCAAAAGTCGCAATTGCGCTTCAGGCCGAAAGGCCCTAGCGGAAACTCGAGGCCGATCGGCCAGGCAATGGAAGGAACACGCGCATGATGTCGAAATCTGAGCTCATCCAAAAAGTCGCCGACGAGAGCGCGGTGGCGAAAAAAGACGTTAAGGCGGTCATGGAGTCGCTCTGTGGTGTCGCCTACAAGGAGCTGAAAAAGTCCGGCATCTTCATGCTTCCGGGCTTTGCCAAGTTCACCGTCGTCAAGAAGCCGGCGACCAAGGAACGCACCGGCATCAATCCCTTCACCAAGGAGCCGACGGTGTTCAAGGCGAAGCCCGCGCGCAAGACGCTGAAAGTTCGCCCGGTCAAGGCCGCCAAAGACGCCGTCTAACGGCGCACGGCTTCGGCAAAGGCAGCTAAACCCGTTCCCGCGTTACAGGCGCAGCATATCGCTTCTGGATTCCGGCTTTCGCTGGACGATGCGGTTGTCTGCTTGTGCGCAACATTCTCATGCCGCCCGGCCTCATGCTGAGGGGCGCTCCGAAGGAGCGCGTCTCGAAGCATGTTGGCCGGAACGCATCTTTCGCGACGCCGCCTGCGGCGGATCCTCGGGATGAGGGTTGCGCTTCAAGCGCGCGACTCGAGCGCAAGCGCGCAAACCTCCCCCAAAGCGGGGGAGGTTATGGCGAGTGGAGCAAGCGCGCGGACCGCCTCTATGCGGCGATCTGCTTTATCACCTTGACGATCACGAGCAGGATCACGGCGCCGATGAAGGCCGTGAGAATGGCGCCGATCAATCCGCCACCGAGCGTGAGCGCAAGGCCGAGAGCGGGGAACAGGAAGAAGGCGAGGATCGCGCCGAGAATGCCGATGACAATATCACCGACAAGTCCGAATCCGGTCCCCTGCACCAGCAGGCCGGCAAGCCACCCGGCGATGCCGCCGACCACGCAAGTGATGATGAGCGCTGAAAGCATTGTCTTTTTCCCCCTTCCGCTGAATCAACGGTTACTCAGCCTAACACGAGTCGGCTCCGTGCTTCCCGAGTTTTGCACCCCTGCATTGGGGCCCGTCCCGTACGGCGGCGGCGGAGTTGCCTCCCCCTGGCGAGAGGCGGGGATGCCGTCACGGGACTGTGTGTTGCGGGACCCAAGGCGCTCCCTCCATCATGGGCGCCCGCCCATTCTCGCGAAGGAGAAATCATGGCCCTCCTCAGGACCGCGCTCCTCGGCTTCGCGGCCGGCTTCATCGCCGTGCTCATCTTCCACCAGGGCCTCTGGTATCTGTTCGAGCTCGCGGGCTTCCATCCCTTCACGCGTCCCGCTTGGGCGCTCGACCCGATTTCCCCCTTCGGCGTGCCATCGGTGATCTCGAAAGCGTTCTGGGGCGGGGTATGGGCCGCGGCGCTGGCGCCACTGTTCAAGAATTTGCGCGGGGCCGCCTACTGGGCGAGCTGGATTGTCGTCGCTTCGCTCGCGCCCACATTCGTCGCCTTCTTCGTGGTCCCGCTGATCAAAGGCGCCCCGCTCCCGCTCCTGTGGCCCGGTTTTCCCGCCGGCCTCGCCATCAACGCGTTCTGGGGGTTCGGCACCGCGCTCCTGCTGCGGCTGACGACTTCACAGCCGGGTCATGCATAGCCCGACCGGCCGGTTTGTCATTGCCCGGCTTGGCCGGGCAATCCAGTAGTCGCTGCGGTTGGGTGCGTACTGGATTCCCGCTTACGCGGGAATGACACCAACAAGCGGTATCCTGAGCAACACGTAGATTGGACTCAGAGGAGTTGGCGCAGGAAGGCGCAGGCCTTGGCATAAATGCCGGGCGCCTCGCTTTCGCGCGGGCCGGCGATAGTGAGACCCATGTCCTCTTCGCCTTCGCCGAGGAAAGCGCGCGCCCGATCGAGAGCGCCTTGCGCATCGAGATCGAGCACGAGGCAGGGCTTTCCGAGCTTCGCAGCGAGATCGCGCGCGCGCATCGTTCCCGCCGACACCGTCAGACCAGACCTGTCGGTCAGCACCAGCAGACAGTCGCCATCGCGGACGTTCCATTCGGTGCGCTGGAGCGGATCGGGTAGTGGCGTCGCGCGCAAGGCGGGGTACCGCGCCAGTAACCCGGGCGGCTCGGGCAGGTCCTCGGCCCAGCCGCCTCTCGGGCACCAACCACCCCATGCGAGGCCGTTCGCGATGGCGATATCGAGCGCGGCGCGATCGACGCCTGTCTGCCCGCCGGAAAGGATCGTCAGATGACGCATCATCGGTGCGATCAAATTGCCGTAAATTGATGCCATTGTCTTTGGCCGATCCTCACGATCCTTTGGCAGTTTCGCCACCCCCGAAGTCAAGGAGGATTCAATGACCAAGTCAGGCAATAAATGGTCCGCCGAGGTGACGGCTCACGATCACCCCTTCGATCTCGAGCCCGGTCTGTTCGCTAACGGCTCCGCGCAGCAAATCGCCGCCGCCTTGAAGAAATCGGCCCAAGATCCGGCCCGCCACAGCGACGATCCCTATCGCTCGGCGATGTCGATGCTCGATTTCTACGTCAATCGCGCCGGCAGCAATCTCTCCGCCGACGAACGCGCCAAGCTCGAACAGGTCAAGTCCCTGCTCAAGCAGTCCTTCGGCCGCTAGGCGTTCGCCAGTTCCTGATCGAGGGCGACGGCCCGCTTGAGCGCGCGCCGCTCTTCGAGCCTGCCCACATAGGCGACGAACTCGGGCCGCTTGGGCAGAAGGCCGAACATCAGGCCCCAGCGCAGCGTGGAGCCCAGGACCACGTCGGCGGCCGTGAACTGCTCGCCCATCAGATAAGGCCCCTTCTCGACCGCGTTCGCAACGACGGCCATGACCGTGTCGAAATCGCCGTAGCCCAACATGGCGCGGCGCGGCGTCTCCTGGCGCGGGAAGGCGCGATCGGTGATGGCCGGCTCGATGCAGGACGGCGCGAAGAACAGCCATTTGAGATAGGCGCCGCGGCGCGGATCGCCGACCGGCACGCTCAAGCCCGCTTGCGGAAAGGCGTCGGCGAGATAGGTGCAGATGGCGGCGGCCTCGGTGATGACGGCGTCGCCGTGCTTCAAGGCCGGCACCTTGCCCATGGGGTTGACGGCGAGATAGCCGGGCTCGCTCTGCTCCCCTTTGGACAGGCTCAGCACGTGGAGGTCGTAAGGCTCGCCCAACTCTTCGAGCATCCAGCGGGCGATCGACGAGCGCGAGGGCGCGGCGTGGTAAAGCGTGAGGTCTGCCAAGGGGGCCTCCATGGGCGATGGAGGGCCTGACTACCGCGCGGTTGTGGCATTACGATGATCCTTCCCGGCCGCCCAGCGAGAGACCATGCCGAGGAAACGGACGGACAAGGCGACGCCGAGGCGCTGGTCGCAAGACGTGACCGAGCATTCAACCGCGCTCGACCTCGAACCCGGGGTCTTTACCCTGAAGGACCCCAAGGCGATCGCGGCCTCGCTCAAGCACTCGGCCGAAGCGAGCACGCGGCGCAAGGCCGATCCCTTCCGCTCGGCGATGTCGATGCTCGTGTTCTATATCAACCGCGCCGGCAAGAACCTGAACGCGGCCGACCGCGACCGCCTGGAACGCGCCAAGGGCGAACTACGCAAAGCCTTCGGCAAGACCCCTCGCCCCCAGCGGCCGTCCTGAACCGTCACTTTGGATTCGACGCCGCGCCGCGCGGTTAGCCCTGCTCGGCCTTGGCCCAGCCTTCGACCTCGCCGATCCAGTGCTCGGCGTGCTGGGAGAAGGTCGCGAGCACGGCATCGAAGGCCGCCTCCTCGGCGGCCTCGGCCCCGCGCGCGGCCTGCAAGTCCTCGAACACGTGGCGGTAGTCGGCGTAGCCCTGCATCGCCTCCCAGCGATGCCACCAGAGATCGTCGATGAAGAAGAACTTGATCCAGGAGAACAGGCAGTCGGTCCAGTCTTCGAGGTAATAGCGGAGATGCACGCTCGGCGCACGCAGATGGAGGTCAGCCGCGCCATCCTCGCCAAGAGCGCGCTCGACCAGCCAGCCGTCGAGAACGGGATTTTCGTCGCATTCGAGGAAGACGAAACTCATGCGATCGGCGGCGGGATAAAGCCCGCGCGGATCGAACAGCTTGAAATCGAGACCGCGCAGCCGCGCCTTCGCAAGCGCGATCGAGGGAGCATTGCGGTCTTCGGCATTGTCGATGTGGGCAAGGCCGGCTTCGCGCGCCGCCGCCGCAAGACGCCCCGGCTCGGGGCCGACAAGGCTCGAGAGGAGGATCGTGCCAGAGACCTCTTCGTCGATCAGCTCGATATTGGCGCGGGGACGCATCGCCTTGCCGTGCTCGGCGCTCACCACCTTGAGGGGCGGCCGCTCGGGCTGGCGTCGGCGCCAGAACTCGTCGCTGCGAACGGCAAGACGGTGCAAGTAGCCAAGGAGCCGGTAACGCTTGAGCTGATCGTGGCAGTTGCCTTTCCAGACAACGGAGACGGAGGGCATTGGGCGAAATCCTGCCGCGACGCTTGGAACGAGACGGGACACATTGCCTGCCCGGGCGCGGCGGCGCAAGCGAAGTTCGGGAACAGGGTTGCCTTGGGGTTCACCGGCGCTCTCGCGCTCTCGGTTGAGGCTTAACTCTGCGCTATAGTCGTTCGCGGCAGAAGACGCGCTGGGAGCGGCGAATGGACGATTGGGATGGTTTCTACACGCTGGCCGGAAGCACGGCCGGAACCCTGATCGGTCTCATTTTCGTGGTTATCACGCTCGGCATCGACCACACGAAAAAGGGCGACGAGCACCGCGTGCGTCTCTTCGTTACGCCAGTCCTGGTTTACTTCACCAGCCTCCTCGTCATCGCCATGGTCATGGTCCCGCCGCTTTCGGCCGCTTCGCGCGCGCTTGCCCTCGGGGCGATCGGCTCGGCCGGTCTCGCCTATGTGACCAACCTTTGGATGCTCTCGCACCGGACGCTGCGCTTCGAGGGACAGCGGATCATCTGGCACGTCGCGGTGCCGCTCGCATCCTATACGCTGATCGTGGCATCGGCGGCAGCCTTCGCGCTCGAAGCGCCCTTCGCCAACGCGCTATGCGCCTTTGGGGTAACGATCCTGCTCGTCACCGCGCTCCGCAACACCTGGATGGTCACGCTCGGCATTGCCAGCCGCGACTGACAAAACAGAAGAAGCGCGATCCCCAAAAAGGGGTCGCGCCTCTTAAGCAATGTGACGGCGCCACGGTTCGGGTCACCCTGGCGCCGCGCTGTCGCGGCTTGCCCTACGCTTTCGCGCGAGCGCCGTGTCCTGCTCCGGCGAGCATGCCGGCGAGCTTCTCGGACACGTAGCCGAAGATCGCGCCGACAACCATCGAGAGGATGACGACGACGACGGGGTTCTCCAGGGAGGCCGCGGTGAGGCTTCCGGCCGCGTCCTTCATCAGGGTGTAGGCGGCGACGGAGGCGAAACCGTAGACCTGCGCCGGAATGGCGGAGAACATCGGCATGTTGGCGAGCAACACCATGGCGGCGACGCCGAGGCCGACGCAAATCCCGGCCCATACCGGCAGCCCCAGGCTGTCGGCGAGGCCCGTCTTGGTGGCGACGATCAGCGTGATCCCGGCGATGACGGCGCCGGCGGCGTTGCCGAGGATCGCCGATTGCAGGCCCTGCTCCTTGCCACCGCAGTGGAAGTAGCAGCCCCAAGCGATAAAGGCGGCCCAGATCGCCAGCGCGCCGCCCAGCGGCCCGAGGAAGAGCCAGGTGGCAATTGCGCCAAGCACGCCAACGCTAACTGCAAGAGCTGTATTCGAGGACATCTCACCCCCCTTTCGTGCAAGAGCGAGCGGATGCGCCGAAACGCCGGCGGTCCACCGGCTCAATGAGCGGAGTCGCTAGTATTGCCGAATCGATTCGACTCCCGCGGGAATCGTAGTGGAAGGGTTGCCCGTTTCAACGGCAATTCCTCGGTTTTGCCCAAGTCATTGGCACCGCGCCCAGGCGCTCCGGCTTGAGGAAAAGCGTGAACCGGCCTAGCTAACAGTCATGACGGAAAAGGTTCATGTCATTGGCGGAGGCCTCGCCGGGAGCGAGGCTGCCTGGCAGATCGCGCAAAGCGGCGTGCCCGCTGTGCTGCACGAGATGCGGCCGAACCGTGCGACCGAGGCGCACAAGACCGGAGCCTTCGCCGAGCTCGTTTGCTCCAACTCCTTTCGCTCCGACGATTGGGAAACCAATGCCGTCGGTCTGCTTCACGAGGAGATGCGCCGCGCTTCTTCGCTTGTCATGGCGGCGGCGGATGCGAACAAGCTGCCGGCGGGGGCCGCGCTCGCGGTCGATCGCGACGGCTTCGCCGCTCACGTCACAAGCGCGCTCGAGACCCATCAGTTGATCGAGATTTCGCGCGAGGAGATCGCGGGCCTGCCGCCGCGGGACTGGGACAGCGTCATCGTGGCGACCGGTCCGCTCACCTCGCCGGCGCTGGCGGGCGCCATCAAGGACCTGACCGGCGAAGCCGAGCTTGCCTTCTTCGATGCGATCGCGCCCATCGTCCATGCCGAGACGATCGACATGGATGTGTGCTGGCGCCAGTCGCGCTACGACAAGGCCGGCCCCGGCGGCGGCGGCGCGGATTACATCAACTGCCCGCTCGACAAGCCCCGATACGAGGCCTTTATCGCCGCGCTTCTCGCCGCCGAGAAGACCGCCTTCAAGGAGTTCGAGGGGACGCCCTATTTCGAAGGTTGCCTCCCCATCGAGGTGATGGCGGAGCGCGGCGAGCAGACGTTGCGCTACGGGCCGATGAAGCCTGTCGGTCTTTCCAACCCTCACACTCCGGGCGTGAGGCCTTATGCCGTGGTGCAGCTCCGCCAGGACAACGCGCTCGGCACGTTGTGGAACATGGTCGGTTTCCAGACCAAGCTCAAACACGGCGAGCAGGTGCGCGTGTTCCGCACCATCCCCGGCCTCGAAGGCGCCGAGTTCGCGCGGCTCGGCGGGCTTCACCGCAACACTTTCCTCGACAGCCCGAAGCTCCTCGATCGGGGCTTGCGGCTGAAGGCGGATCCGCGCCTGCGCTTTGCCGGACAGATCACGGGCGTCGAGGGCTATATCGAGTCGGCGGCGATCGGGCTCATCGCCGGGCGCTTCGCCGCGGCGGAACGGCGCGGCCGCAGCCTTTCGCCTCCGCCGCCGACGACCGCCTTCGGCGCCCTGCTCGACCACATCACCGGGGGCCATCTCAGCGCCGACGATACGGCCGGCGCCCGCAGCTTCCAGCCCATGAACGTCAATTTCGGGCTGTTCCCGCCGATCGCCGGCAAGGCCAAAGGCCTCGCCAGGAAACGCGCGCTTTCGCTCCGCGCGCTTGCCGATCTCGAACGCTGGCTGGCGGGGCCCGCCTCTGCCGCCGCCGAATAGAGGTCACTCGGCGCGATCGAGAACGAGCCAGGAGCGCAAGCTCGCGAGCCTGAAATCCGCCGCCTCGTAAGTACCGGCAACATGGTCGATGAGCAGCGTCGCGGAAAGTCCGCCGCTCGCGGCCTTGAGCGCGATGGGCGAGCTGTCCTCCTCCGGCAGCGACCGGCGCCGTTCGATCTCCCGCACCGCCTCGGCCAGGTCGAAGCTCAACCGTTCTCCGCCGGCCAGGCGCACGTCGAAGGCATTGCCGTCGAGCTCGATCTCGACCGGTCCGAACCCTTCGACTTCCACCGTTTGCGCCGGGATCGGCAACGGCCTCGGGCCGGTCTGAAACACGACCGGGCCGATCATCCGGGCTTTCGCGCCAAGGTTCACGACCGCGGGCTTATCGGCGTAGTGATTGAAGACGAGCGCGTCGGCGCCGCTGCGGAGCGTCGGCGTCAGGCCGAGCGCGGTGAGAAGCTCGCGCACGGTCTCCTCTCGCGTCTTGCCGGGAGCGAACGGATCGTCCGGCTGTCCCTCGAACCACGGCGCGAGCACCGCAAGCGATTGATGGGTGTTGAGGTACCATTCGATGGCGTGAGCGCGGGCGGCATCTTGTCCGAGCGGATTGCTTGTCCCCGGCGGCGCCGGCACGAATTTGCCGCCGACGAGCATGTTCCTTTCGGCAAGGATCGCGGCGAGTTGGGCTCTCTGGCTCATCACCGAGAAACCGATGGCGCCGCCCGGGCCGAAGCTCGCCGCGAAGAGAAGGAGAGCGAGCACGCCCGGGAGCAGCCGCAAATCGAAATCGGGCCCCTTGGCGATGCGCACGCCGGCCAGGATCAGCGCCCAGACGCCCGCGAGCACGATCAGATAACGCTCCTCGGTCAGGCCGTAATCGGCGATGCGCCGCGAGACGGCGATGAACAACAGCACGACCGGCAGCGCCACGAGCAGGACCCAATGGCGCCAGAAGAAGCCGAGCAGCTTGCCGCCGCTGTCGCGGCTCGGATAACCGAAGAGAAGCGTCACCGCGCCGACGAAGAGATAGGCCACCACCATTGCCGCCAGAGTGCCCTTGGGCAGCTCCCAGGCGAGAGCGATCTTCAGCGCGTAGGCGTAGAGGATGGCGGTATAGACGAGGAGCAGCGGGACGAGGACGAACTTCACGAGCGCGGCGGCGGCGCGCATGGTGAAGTCCTGCTCTTCGCGTTCGGTGATCTTGTCGTCGAAGCGGCGCGGGGCGAAGGCGAGGAAGCTTACCGGGGCGACGAGGCAGAGGCTCAACGTCCAAATGCGTTCGAGCCAGCGGGACGAGAGGCCGAGGCCGAAGAGAAGATTGAGCGTGGCGTGAATGGCCGACAGGCCCGCTCCCAAGAGGACGCCCCCCGCCAGCGCAAGCAGGGCGCCGAGCCAAAGCCGATGATTGAAGAGCCAAAAGGCCGAATTGCTCTCGCGCGGCCCAAGATGCGCCGCAAGCCCGACGAGGAGAAGGAGCGCGCCGATCAAGAGCGGCGGAAAGAGCCAGATCTCCGAGGAGAACTTGAACAGAAGCGCGATGACGGCGATGCCACAAAGCCAAAGCGCGATGCGGACGGCCTGCGAGCGTGCGTTCGCCTCGACGTAAAGATCGGAGGCCACCACCCAAAGAAGGGAAGCGCCGAGAGCGCCGAGCACGCGCAGCTCGGCTTCACCGGGATTCTCATGGCCGAGCCTGTAGAAGGTGAAGGCCGCGGCGAGCGTGACGGCAAGGGGAAAGCGCATGGCGGCGAGGCCGATATCGGGAACACGGCGCTGCCACCAGCTTGACCTCAGCACGTTCATGGCCCTCTCCCCCTCCGCTATTGCCGCCAACGCGCCAACCGCCAAAATCGATGCAGCGGATTGATACCGGCAATCTCCCGCAAGGGATCGCCTCCCCTCCGATCTAGCGCTTCGAGCGCGGCGAGATAAGGGTCAACCAGGGCGAGCGGCAGAAACGCGGCCCGGGCCGGGCGCTCGAGCCGCGCCACGGCTTGGCGCGCCTCGCCGCAGGCGCCCCTCGCCTTGTCCCTCAACCCCGCCAGGAGCTCGGCCAGGCCTTGGCTCGCCCGCCCGGCCAGAACGGCTTCAGGGCTGGTCCCGTGGGACTTCAGCAGGTCGGCGGGAAGATAGACCCGGCCTCCGGCCGCGTGCACCGGCAGAGCCCGCATAAGGCCGGTGAGGCCGTAAGCCACCCCTGCCCGGACGGCGGCGTCTTCGAGCGCGCGGCCTTGCGCGCCGAGGCAGGCACCCGCGAGCGCAAACATGCTTCCGGCCGTGCGCTCGAGATAGGTCTCGAGCGCATCGCAGTCCGGCATGATCTTGTCGGCCACGTCGAATTGGCGCGCATCGATCAGGGCGGCGACAATGTCCACGGGAAACGCGCGGCGCCGCGCCGCCGCGCCGAAAGCGTCGGCGACGGGATGGCCGGCGGCCTCGCCCTTCAGGCTGCGGGCGATCGCCTCGCGCCACCATTGCAAGCGGATGGCGCCGAGGTCGGCTTCGCTCACCTGCTCGGCGATGCGGGCAAGTTCGACATTGAAGGCGCAGAGAGCGAGGAGATCGGGACGGGCTTCGCGCGGCGCGAAGGATGCGGCGAGCGCGCGGTCGAAATCGCCCGACCGCGCGATGTCTCTTACCGTGTCGTCCCGCCCGGCCTCATGCAAGGTTCGCCCGCCTCTGTCGCTCAGGCGCGCGCCGCGGCAGGTCCCCTCCCCTTGGCCGCAGCCGGCGCCGCGCTCCACGCTTCGCGATGCACCCCGAGGATGAGCTGCAACGGCGAGGCGACGAAGATCGACGAATAGGCGCCGATGACGATGCCCCAGCACATGGCGAGCGCGAAGCCGAAGATGGTCTCGCCGCCGAAGAACAGGAACGGCAGCATGGCGAGGAACGTCGTCACGTGGGTCAGGACCGCGCGCGCCAAGGTCTCGTTGATCGACAGATCGAGCAGCTCGACCAGCGGCATGCGCTTGTACTTGCGCAAATTCTCCCGGATCCGGTCGAAGATCACGACCTTGTCGTTGAGCGAGTAGCCGATGATGGTGAGAAGCGCGGCGATGCTCGACACGTTGAATTCGAGCTGGAACAGCGAATAGAGGCCGATGGTGCCGGTCACGTCATGGATGAGCGAGGCGATGGCCGCCACGGCGAATTGCCACTCGAAGCGGAACCAGACGTAAATCAGGATGCCGATCAGCGCCACGACCACGGCGATCGTTCCGCCGGCGATCAGCTCGCCGGAAATGGTCGGACCCACGATCTCGACGCGGCGATATTCGACCGTGTCGCCGAGCGCGCCTTTGACCTTGCTGATCGAAGCCTGCTGCTCCTGCTCGGTCGGCTGGGCGGCAACGCGGATGAGCACGGCGTCGGGCGCGCCAAATTCCTGGATCTGCACCTCGCCGAGCCCAAGGCCGCTCACCTTGCCGCGAATATCGGAAAGATTGGCCGGGCTCTCCTTGGTCTTCACCTCGATCAGCGTGCCGCCCTGGAAATCGATGCCCATGTTCAGGCCCATGGTCGCCACGAGAATGAGCGGCGCCACGGTCAGAACGGCCGAGACGAACCAAGAGATCGTCCGGAGCCCGACGAAGTCGATCTTGGTGTTGGGGGGAACGAAATGAAAGCCGCGGAACATGGGCCGATCCTTAGAGAGGTATGGTTTGCGGCCGCGCCCAGCGCAGCCAGTAATAGACCATGAGCCGCGTGACGGTGACGGCGGTGAACATCGAGGCGATGATGCCGATGGTGAGCGTCACGGCAAAGCCGCGCACCGGCCCGGAGCCGAGCCAGAACAGCACCAGCACGGCGATCAGCGTGGTCACGTTCGAGTCGATGATGGTCACGAGCGCGCGCGAATAGCCGGCGTCGACGGCGGCAAAGGGCGATTTCCCTGCCCTGATCTCCTCGCGGATGCGTTCGTTGATGAGCACGTTGGCGTCCACGGCGATGCCAATCACGAGCACGATGCCGGCGATGCCGGGCAGCGTCAGCGTCGCCCCCATGAGGGAGAGCGCGGCGAAGATCAGCGCCATGTTGAGCAGCACGGCGATATCGGCGAAGAGGCCGAACAGGCCGTAACCCGCCACCATGAAGATCATCACGAGCAGGAGACCGATCAGCGCCGCCTTCTTGCCCTGCGCGACCGAGTCGGCGCCGAGGCTTGCCCCCACCGTCCGTTCCTCGATGACGCTGAGCTTGGCCGGCAGCGCGCCGGAGCGCAGCAGAACGGCGAGGTCGTTGGCCCGCTCGACGGTGAAATTGCCGCTGATCTGCCCCTGGCCGCCGAGGATCGGCTCGCGGATGACCGGCGCGGTGATCACCTTCCCGTCGAGCAGGATGGCGAAGGGAAGACCGACATTCTCCTGGGTCACGCGGCCGAAGCGCTTGGCGCCGCCCGCGTCGAACTTGAAGTTGACCACCGGTTCACTGGTGTTCTGATCGAAACCGGGCGTGGCATTCTCAAGGCTTTCTCCCGTCAGCAGGGTCTGGCTCTTGAGCACATAGGGAATGGGCGGCGTGTCGTTGGAATAGGCGAGCTCGTCGCCGGGCGGCGCCTGCTTGGTGGCGGCGGCCTGTTGCGGGTCGGCGGCGGGATCGACCAGCTTGAATTCGAGCTTGCCGGTCTCGCCGATCAGCGTTTTCAGGCGCTCGACGTCGGAAATGCCGGGCACTTGCACGAGAACGCGGTCGCGGCCTTCGCGTTGAATGCTGGGCTCGGTGGTGCCGAGGGCATCGACGCGGCGCCGGATCGTCTCGATCGAGGCTTCGACGGCCGAGGTGATGCGGTTGGCGAGGCCGGCATCGGTCACGCTCAGGGTGATGCGGTTGTTCGCCTCGGTCGCGACATCGATGTCGTTGGACGCGGTGTTCCCGAACACGTTGCCGGTCAGCGGCGTCACGAGCTTGCGCAGCTCGCTCTCGGCCTCTTGCATTTGGGCCGGGTCGCGGATGGTCACCGACACGGAGCGCTTGCCGACGTCCTGGGCAAGATCGGAATAGCCGATACGGGCGCGCCGCAGCGTCTCGCGGACGTCGCCGCGAATGCCGTTGAGCTGATCCTCGATCATGTCCTTTTCGTCGATCTGATAGAGGAGATGGGCGCCGCCCTGGAGGTCGAGACCGAGATTGACCTGCTTATGGGGCAGCCAGGTCGGAAGCCCGGCAACGGTCTCTTTCGGGAACAGATTCGGAAGCGCATAGAGGATCCCGGCGACGGCGACGATCGCGACGAGGATCAGTTTCCACCTTGGGAAATGCAGCATGACCGCGCTCGGCTAACGGATGGAACGTTGGGAGGATGATGCGGGCATCACGATGCGGCTTTCGCTTTCGGCGCCGCAGGCGTCTCGGCCTTGTCGCCCTTGTTGCGGACTTCCGACACCGTGCCGCGCACGATCTTGATCTTGACGCCTTCGGCGATCTCGACCTGAAGCTCGTTATCCTCGACCTTCACCACTTTGCCGATGATGCCGCCGGAGGTCACGATGGTGTCGCCGCGGCGGATCGCCGCCACCATGTCGCGATGCTCCTTAAGCCGCCGTTGCTGCGGCCGGATCATCAGGAAATACATGATGCCGATGATCAGCATCGTGGGAAGGATGAGGCTGTTCAGCATGTCGAAGGCGCCGGGGGCGGCTTGCGCGTAGACGAAACCTTCCATTGCTCGTGCCCTTTGCTTGGCTTAAGGATTGCCGCCCTCGATCGGCGTCATCCGGCCTCGAATCTTGCGGCCGGCCGGTCGAAGCTGGCGCGACTATAGCCGCCCCGATAGGCTTTGCAACCGGCCCCGACATGAACTTTCAGGAACCCCTCTCCGGCATTTTGGCGCGGATTGCCAGCGCCTTGGAGCGCCTCGGACCGGGGAAGCCCGCTAAGCCCGATTTCGCCGCCGCCGAGGCTTTCGTCTGGCAGGCCGAGACCGGCAGCTTCGCGCCCATCGCCGCGGTCAATCGCGTCGCGCTGCCGCTGCTCAAGGGCATCGACCGCATGCGCGATACGCTTTACGCCAACACGCTCCGCTTCGCGCAAGGGTTGCCGGCCAACAACGCGCTGCTCTGGGGCGCGCGCGGCATGGGCAAGAGCGCGCTCATCAAGGCCATCCATCACGAGATCCCCGGCCTCAAGCTGGTGGAGATCCATCGCGAGGACCTCGCCACCCTGCCGCGCGCGCTGTCCCATCTCCGCGCCAAGCCGGGTTTGCGCTTCATCCTCTTCTGCGACGATCTCTCCTTCGAGGCGTCCGACACGACGTACAAATCGCTGAAGGCCGTGCTCGAAGGCGGCGTCGAAGGGCGCCCCGCCAATGTCGTGTTCTACGCCACCTCGAACCGCCGCCACCTGATGCCGCGGGAGATGATCGAGAACGAGCGCGCGACCGCCATCAATCCGGGCGAGGCGGTCGAGGAGAAACTGTCGCTGTCGGATCGCTTCGGCCTGTGGATCGGCTTCCACAATTGCAGCCAGGACGACTATCTCGCCATGGTGCGGGGCTATGCCGGTCACTACCGGCTCTCTGTCGCCGATGACGTGCTGCGCGAGGAGGCGCTCGCCTGGGCGCTTCAGCGCGGCGGCCGCTCGGGCCGCGTCGCCTGGCAATACATCCAGGACCTCGCCGGCAGGCTCGGCACGAAGCTTTAGAGCCTATTCGGCGTTCGCCGCCTGATTGCTCATATATTTCGTCGGATCGACGGGACGCGATCCTTTGCGCAGCTCGAAATGCACCTGCGGCTGGCTGACGCCGCCGGTCGCGCCGGCCTTGGCGATGATCTGGCCGCGGCGCACCTTGTCGCCCCGCTTGACCAGGAGCTCGTCGTTATTGGCGTAGGCCGAGACCCAATTGTTGGCGTGGCGGATCAGCACGAGATTGCCGTAGCCCTTGAGCTCGTTGCCGGAATAGGCGACGACGCCGTTTTCGGCCGCCTTGACCGAGGTGCCTTGCGGCACGGCGACGTCGATGCCGTCATTATGCGCGCCATCGGGACGCGTGCCGAAGCCCGAGATGACACGGCCCTGGACCGGCCAGCGGAAGCTGTTGCCCGACATGGGATCGGGCGCGGGCAACTGGTCGACGCGCGCCACGCGCTTGGATGCTTCACCGGCCGTTTCCGGCGGGGTGGCAGTTCCCCCTGCCCCGGGTTTGCCGGCTCCGGCGTCATTGGCGTTAGCGGCCTGGTTGGCGCCGTTGCCTTCGGCCTCGGCCACTTCCTCCTCGGCGAGCGAGGTCGGCTTCGGCGCGGCGATGGTCTCGGTCTTCACCTTGCGCACGCTCGGCTCGGCCCTGGCGACCGCGGCCGCCTTGGCCGCCGTCACGCCCGGCAGGACGAGCTCCTGGCCTTGGGCCAGACGCCCATCGGGGAGGTCGTTGGCGCTGATGATTTGCTCGACAGGCACGCCGTAGCGGCGCGAGAGGCTCGAAAGCGTGTCGCCCTTCGCCACCTTGATCCGGTAGCCTTGCGGCTTCGGCGGCGGCGCGGCGTAGGATTGGCTCTGCCGCGGCGGAGCGGCGCCATAGCGCCCATCAGGCGGCGCGGGCGAATAGCTGGGCGGCGGCAGGGCGGCCCGCTGGAGCCGCGCATCGCCGGCCGGAGTGTAGACCGACTCCTCGGGTACGGGCAGCGCCGACGTTGTGGCGAAATCGGCGTTGTCGCTCTGGTCGGAACCGGTGAGGCCGAGGGAAGGGAAATTGACGCGCGAGACGCTCGAGCTGCAACCGGCCAGAACGAGGCTCAAGCACGCTGCCGCGAGCGCCACGGAAGCGCTCCGGCCAGACTCCGACAAACACAACGCGCGACGCATTCCCTCTACGCCCCAAAAGACACCCGTCATCCGCCAGTAAAGCGCCGATGCGGTTAACAAGCTCTTAGCCGTGGCGGGCCGAATGCGGAGATTTCAACGGGGCCTATTCGTCGTCGGAAGCGGCGGCGGGGGGGGCCTTACCCCTTGCGGCGAGGCCTGCGCGCCCATGCACCAGCGGCACGAAGCGGACCGGGAGCAAGGGGATTTCGACCAGGCCCGCCTCGGTCTTGTCGATCTGGACGAGTTGCTGGGTCTCGCGGCTTCCGCCCAAGGGGATGATCATGCGGCCGCCGACCTTGAGCTGCTCGATCAGCGCGGCCGGCGGTTCCTTCGCCGCCGCGGTGACGATGATGCGGTCGAAGGGCGCTTGCGGCGGCCAGCCCAGCCAGCCGTCGCCGATGATGGTCGAGACGTTGGTGATGCCGAGCTTGGTGAGGCGCTTCTCGGCCGCCTTCTGCAACTCGCGCCAGCGCTCGACGGTATAGACCCTGCGGCAGAGATGGGAGAGGACGGCGGCCTGGTAGCCCGAGCCGGTGCCGATCTCCAGCACCTTGTGGCGCGGGTCGAGACCGAGCTTTTCCGTCATGTAGGCGACGACGTAGGGCTGGGAGATGGTCTGGCCGCAAGCGATGGGCAGCGGCTCGTCGCGATAGGCGTAATCTTCCCATTCGGGATC
>JBFWTF010000034.1:0-16010 GCA_050247995.1 Methyloceanibacter sp.
GCCGCGAATGACCGCATTGAACTTTTTGCCGAGATGTTTGCTCAAGGCCTCGACCGCGAGCACCAATGCGTTGGGAGTCGCCGGCAAGTTCTGTTCCCTCGTCCGCTCCGTCACGTACTCCCACGCGCCGCCACCGCCCACGCGGCCCACCGTGACCGTCGTCCAGTCGCTGGGCAGGTCATCGACATCGATCATGGTGAAAGTCTTGCCCCGCGCGAGCGCCTTTTCCATCTGCTCAACTGACCGGGCTGTGTCCGCACTGCGGCTCGCCTGAATCGATGAGCCGAGCATCATGTCCATGATATCCTGTTCGGAGAGCCGGCGAGTCTTCGCCTGCTGCTCGCGGTCGGCGCCGCCGCGCAGCAATTTGGCTGCCGCTCTTGCCGCGACCCCCGTCCCCAGGAAGCGTCGATATCTCATGCAAGGTCCTCGCCGAGCGCATCCCGTCGAAATCGCGCGTGCCGGCTCCGTCCCAACCGGCCTATAGATCAAGTTGCGGCGGAGCTATGGCATTGGAACCGAGGTCGATCCTTCGGGTCCACACCATGGTCACACCGGTCGCCAAGCGCGTTTTATGAGATTGTCCGCCGATCATCAAATCGACTTTCTGCAACCCTTCGCGAAAAGCGCGCTCGATGTTGAGCAACATTAGCGTGCGCTCTGGGGAATAGCTGTGCCAGGCGGGGTCATAGGCGATTTTCGAACCGTAAAGGGTCGAGCCCTCGCGAAAGCAAACACACGACGCGATCGTGCTGCCATCTGCGGCACCAAGCGTGGTCACCCAGACCCGCCCCGACTCCATGCCCTCCTTTGCCACAGCAGCGAAGAGCGCCTCAGTTTCGGGTTCCCTCAGCCACTTCCGGATCTTGATTTTGCGTTCCGGCCGTTCGCCCTTCATGTTCTCGCGTTCGAGCCAATCGCGCTTCTGCGCGAAGAGCCAGGCGATGCTCTTGGCAAAACTTTGCTGATCGCTTGCGGCAAACGCGACACCGGATCGCTCCAGTCTCCGCACCTGTTTCCGATGATCGCGACGCAAGTTCATGGGCAGGAATTGCATGTAATGTTCCCATGTCTCGAACTTGGTGAGATCGATAAAGGGCGCCTCGTGAGACCTCTCTTCGTAGGCGGCGGCGCGCAGATAGGGGGCGAGTGGCGAGTCATCGCGCACCCAGCTTGCGGCGAAGCGCCGCGCGCGAGGCCGGTTGTTCAGCATCTGCCAAAGATATGAGACGTAGCGAGGAGCATCATCCGACGCCACGAGGAGATCATTATATTGCGGCGTCGCCGAGTCGAGGAACGACAGATCCTGCCGCCAAAGTCCGCTCCTCCGCGCCACAAGCGGCGCGATGAGCACCGGGCGCTGGCCGTCACGCACGACGACGACGAAGAGCCTGGTCCCGCGGATGGTCCGCTGGCGTTCCCAGCAGAGCCGCGACCACGAGTATCGCAAGAAGGGCATTTGCACTTCGGCGCGGGCGAAAAGATCGTTCCAGTCCGCCTCGAGCGCGGCGAATTCGGTCTCATCGCCTACGACGGAGTGCTGAAGACGCTGCGCGTTGCCGTCGCCGCCTCGGCTTGGAACAAACATTCGCTCGAGCAGAGATGCCGGGCGGAAGCCAAGCGCGGAAATGACAGATCGGCCGGTCATGGACGAGATCGCATCAAGCACTCGGAACGAAACCGCGAACGGGGGAGCCAGAGAGCACGCTCAACCTGACCCGAATACGCCTCGCCGCCGTGCCCGGCTCCTCCCCTCCTCCACAAGATCTGCAAGGCTTCCAATCCGATCGAGGACACCGTGTCTCTTGGCGTAAAAATACATGTTGAAGACGTCAGCCCTTTCGGTGCGCCGGTCAAGCAACTTTATCAGGCGGCGCTCATCGAAGGAGTTGTCCAAAAAAATCTGAGGGATATCGCCCGTCGCGATCAGGAACATCGCTTTGGTCGTGACGCACTTGTCGCAGAGCCCGCAATTGTCGGGAATTGCGTTTTCCTCGCGGCAAAAGGACAAGTGCCCAACCTCGATTCCCGCCTTCGCGATCGCGTCAATTTTCTCCGTCCGTCCGGCTTCCGAGCCAATCGTCCGCACGGCAAAATCTGACCCGGCAAAGAAGCTATTGGTGAAATGGTTGTTTCCCCACGGCCAAATCGCAAATTCCGACGCGTAGGTCGAGTCTGCGGCGATCGTTCCTCCGGCAAAGACATCGCTCAAGAAAAACAGGGAGGCGGCCAGGCTGAACGCGTGGGTAATCCCAACCGGTTTCGTCCTTATGTTATTGCGTATAACGATCCTGGTGTAGTCAAGCGTCTTGAGAATCGGCTCCGTCTTGGCGATCAGAGCCGGCATGTTGTTATCGTCGATTTTGTCGACGCACACGGTGGCCGCGAACCCCGGCGTCGCATGGGTGGCGTTCAGAAGGGCATAGGTCGAATCGACGCCGCCTGAGTAAAGGTAGATGTGAGGCAGCCGCTTCCGCTCCGGACGCGACCATTCGCCTTTGCCGGTGATGCCGATCGAGCGGTAGAGACCCGGCAGCCACATCTCCCAAATCTGCGAGAGCCGTTCGGCGTTCGCCACCACAGCCGGATCGATCGGACAGCTGAAGCAGAGATTGATGCCCTCCTGCATGGCTTGCGGCAGCAATCCCCACACGGCGAAGCTCGCATCTGCTTCGGCCGGCAGAGCGAGGCCCTCGACGGCAAAGCGGATATCGATTCCCTCGCCCCGCACTGAGAAGCTGCTTCCGTCCTGAACGGCATCGATCGCCACGTTTTCGCCCGCGCGTGTCGGCACGTACTCGCGTGCGCGCATCGCGAATTTTTCTATGGCCTCCCGAGGTTGCCGCCGCCCCCTTACCCTTTGCCGAACGCGTGCGATAAGACCCATTGTCCCGACAACTCCACGGCGATTTTGGGTTGAGAATCCTTGTGCCTGGCGAAGCTTTGTCGCCCCTGCCGCGAGGACCGGCGGACGCGCGCAACTCTAGCTAATACCGCACGAAAAGTCATATGAACAGGGTTTGGCGTCGGCACATGCGCCCCTTGAGCAATTGATATCGGCTCCGGGTGATGCAATGATTTCAAGGGCCATAGGCCGACGGAAGGGAAAGCAGAATGGGTTCCGAGACTGCGCCGGCGCTTGGGATGAGCCGCACCGATTTGCGGCTGCCTCTCCCCTATGCGGCCCCGGAAGGCGAGACCGAGACCCTGGTCGCGAACCTCTTCGCCGAGGTCTTCAAATTGGACCGCGTCGGCGTCAACGACGATTTCTTCGATCTCGGCGGCGACTCCCTGATCGCCGAAATCTTCACCATGCGCGTTCGCGAGCTGACCGGACACGAGTTCAAGGTTTCCGCTCTGGTCGAACACGGTTCGCCGCGGCAGATCGCCGCGCTGCTGCCGCAAGCGGGAGAGGTTCGCGTGGCGCCCCGCGCCGCCGCGCCCGCCCGCCCGCCCATCTTCGTCGTGCATGGCCGGCAGGGTCTCACCTTCCCGAGACCGGAATTCTTTCGCGCTCTGGCCGAGGGCCAAAAGCTGCACATCTTCGAGCTTCCCGGGCTGCATGGCGGGCACTGCTATACGCGCATCGAGGACATCGCCGCGCTCTACGTCGCCCAGCTCACCGAGGCCCATCCGCAAGGTCCGGTCCTGCTCGCCGCCTTCTGCGCCGGGGGGTTGATCGCTCTGGAGATGGCCGCGCAACTCGCGGCCAAGGGCCGGCCGGTTTGCCATCTCGTGCTGCTCGATCCGCCCATTCGCAAGGGCTCTTTGGGTATCGGCAGGATCGAGGATCGCGACCGGTGGACGCTGTTCGAGCGGGTCAAGTCGCGGGTCGAAATGGCGTTGCCCGCTTTCCTCGCGCGTCCCTTTCTCGAGGTGCGCTATCGCCGGTTTCTCGCCCGCACCAGCGCCGCCGACCCGAAATGGTCCAAGTTTCCGCTTTCGCCCAAAGCGCGCGCCAAGCTGTTCATGGCCTTCGTCTACTATCGGCCGCAGCGCTACGACGGGCCCGTGACGGTTCTGTCGTCAACGGCGCGCCCGCGCGCCTATAACGCGGGATTCAACTTGCAGAATCTCCTGCCCCAGGTGCGCGTCGAGCCGGTCACCAAGATTCACCGCCACATCACCGGGGCCGAGGCGGCGCGCGCCATGCAGGCCGTGTTCGACGCGGCGCTCGAGGCGGAAGGCAAAGCCGAGGCGAAGGCGCTGAGCCGCGCCTAATAGACCGAGGTGCCGCTACGGCGCGGCGCCGGCTTCGTCTTGCAGCAATTTGCGCAGCTCGCCCCGCAAGATCTTTCCATTCGCGTTGCGCGGCAACTCTCTGACGGAAACGAACCGGCGCGGCCGCTTGTCGGGAGAAAGCCGCGCCCGGCAATAACTCATCAAATCGGCTTCGGAGAATTCGCCGGCCGGAACCACGAAGGCGGCGATCTCTTCGCCCTCGCGCGAGGAGGCAAAACCCGCCACCGCGACGTCGCGGATCGCCGGGTGTTCGGCCAGGACCGCCTCGATCTCGGAGGGATGGACGTTGATGCCGCCGCGTATGATGAGATCGGAGGTGCGCCCGACGAGCGTGAGGAATCCTTGCTCGTCGAGCGCGCCGACATCGCCGGGATAGGCCCATCCGTCCTTGAGCTTGTCGCCCGATTCCCGGCTCGCGCCTTCGATGCTCTGCGCCATGCCCGGCGCGCGCAACCGGATCGTCCCCGGCTCTCCCGGAGTCTTGATGGGCTGATCCTTTTCATCGACGAGCTGAAGACAGACCTGCGGCAGGACCCGGCCGACGCTGTCCGGCCTCGCCTCGAGATCGTCGCCGCCCAGCGAGCTGATGCGGCCGGCGATGCTTGCGCCGTACTCCTGAATGAAGTTGGCGCTCAAGAATTGCTTCGCGCGAAGCTTCTCTTCGGGCCGCATCGGCGCGCCGAGGCACAAGAACGACTCCAAGCCGGTAAAAAGTGGCGTGGCGCTGCTCTCGGCGAGTGCGAACAGGTTGCGCACGATGGTGGGCACCGCGCAGAGAGACGTGGCTCCCCGCGACAAGATCGTCTCGACAAGTTCGTCCGCGGCGAAGATCGCCGGCTGGAAATAGACGCCCGCGCCCTGGATGAGCGCTCCGAATGTATGCGTGCGGGACGCTGAGAAGGAGACGGAGAGCGGATTGAGCAGAAGCGTGCCAAAGCGCTGCGGACAATCGCACAAGGATCGCAGGAGCACGCGCTCATGGTCCATGACGATGCCGACCGGCCGGCCCGTCGTGCCCGAGGTGACGGAAATGAGCGCCGGCGCCTGCGACACTCCGTCTTCCCAGTAGGTGTCGGCGCTGTGTCGCGCGATGGCCTCGCCCCAGCCCGCATCGGCAATGATCGAGGCTTGGCCGCCTGAGGTCATGGGCCGGTCTTCGATCGTGGCAGCAAGGCCGAACTCTTTCGCGAGAAGGCTGCGCTCCTCGGCATTGGCCCTGAAATCGATAGGGACCGCCGTTGCCCGGAGCATCCACAGCGCGATCATGCTGACGACCGTTTCCGCGCCGTCGCGGAGAATGACGCCGACCTTGGCCTCGGGTTGAATGCCCCGCTCTTTCAATTCCCGCGCCGATCGCGCGGCCCGGGCGACGAGCTCGCGATAGGTGAGCGCAAGACGCGGCGAGGCGACCGCCGGGCGGCCGGGCCAGCGGTTGCAGAGACCGACGAAGACATCGGCAAGGTTAAGCTGCTGCCCCAAGGCGCGCATCCATCGAGAGTTCATGGACCTGTCAGCGGGGACATATGGCATAAGCGCGGGCCTCGCTCCATCCCCCCTGCCGCGCCAGCCGGCAACAGATCGGGCAAGGCCTCAGCTGCCGGCCCCTCTGCCTTAGACCTGCCACGCTCGAGCGCTTTAGGCAGGCAGAAGCGCCCGCTCCGGGGCCCGGGTACTTCCTTGCTTCCGGTCCCCGATCCCACAGCCTAGAATGCGGCAGGGCCTTCGAGCGCCGCCCATGGCGTTGTACTGCTCGGTTTGGGGTTCGTCGGGGGTAGGATGGCATTCGAAGACCTCAAGAAGGAGATTCTCGACCAGGACATGTGCGCCCGTTGCGGCGCCTGTGTCGCCGTCTGCCCGCCCGCGTGGCTCGCTGTCGGCGCGAACAGCACGCCGGTTGCAACGATCGACCCCGGCGACTTCGACTGCGGCGCCTGCTCGCTGTGCCTCGATGTCTGCCCGGGAAAGGATACCGGGACGCCGAAATCCGAAGCCAATTTCTTCGGCCGCGCGCGCACGCCCGCGGAGCGCTGGACCGGCATCTTCCGGCAAAGCCTCATTCTCACCTCGACCGATCCGCGCGTGCTCAAAGGCGCCGCCGCCGGAGGTGCCGGGACGACGCTCATGCTCACCGCCTTGCGCTCAGGGCTCGCCGACGCCGTGATCGTCGTGGGCCGCGACCCCGAACGCCCGTGGGTGCCGATGGCGCTCATCACCGACAGCGAGGACGAGGTGATCCGTTGCGGGCAGACGAGCTACTGCCTCACGCCCAATCTTCAGTTGCTGCGCGATCCCCGCTTCAAGCGCATCGCTCTCATCGGGGTGCCGTGCGAGATCCAGGCCGTGCGCAAGATGCAGAATCTGGATCCGTTGCCGGAAGTCGCCGAAAAGGTCGTGCTCACGGTCGAAATCGCCTGCGCCTCGAGCACGAAGCTCGCCGGCACCGAATTCCTCATCACCGAAAAACTCGGCATCGCGCTCGAGGATGTGGCCGAGATGCGCTACCGCGACGGCGAATATCCCGGGGAGTTCGCCGTCAGAACGCGCGACGGTCAGCGCAAGGCGTTGCCGTTTTTCGAGGTCGTCGACGAGTTCAAGCGCTTCAAGACCCACCGCTGTCTTGTCTGCGGCGATTGGTGGTCGGGGATCGCCGACGTCTCGATTTCCGACGGCGACCCCAACATCTACGCCACCAGCCAGAGTGGGGCGCGGCCGCCGCGGCATTCGATCGTCATGACGCGGACCAAGCAGGGCGAGAAAGCCGTGCAGGCGGCGGTCCAGCTCGGGCTTGCCACGGTCACCCCCCGGGCCTTCGTGTCGGAGGAAAATCTCGGCCTCCAGCGCAAGCGGTTCCGTTACGCCTCGTTCGCCGAGGCGATGCCGGACCGCGTGCCGACGCCGCCGGTCGAGTATCAGGAGACCGAGACGCTGCTCAGCGACACGGAGGTCATCAACCGCATGTCGCAGCACATGCGGATCGTGCCGAGCCGGCCCGAAGCGGCCGCCGCGCGCAAGACGGCGCCGGTGACGATCGGACTCAACCTGGCCAGCGCCCGCGAAATCGTCTGGCGGCCGCCCGGCGACAAGGCCATCGCCCAGCGCGCCGCCTTCGCCGCCGCCCTCGCCGACGGCACCAGCAGCCTCAACAACGTTCCCCATTCCGACGACATCGAGGGCAATCTCGGCATTCTCCGTCAGCTCGGGGTCGATATCTGGGAGGCCGCCGACACCTCTTATGTCATCGGCGGATGCGGGCTTCGCGGCCTGAAAGCGTCGCAGAAGGGGGCGACCTTGAGCCCCGGCAACTCGGCGACGACCGCACGCATCTTGATGGGTCTCCTCGCCGGCACCCCCGGCGAATTCCGCATCGACGGTAACGAGCTCTTGCGCAAGCGCCCGATGACATGGATCGTCGAGCCACTGCGCCAAGCTGGCGCCGACATTGTCTACGAATCCCATCAGGGCCGCTTGCCGGCGCTCATCCGCGGATCACGACTGGGTTCCATCAACCATCAGGTCGATATCTTCAGCGCTCAGCCGGTCTCGGCGCTGCTGTTCGCCGGGCTGCAAGCGAGCGGCCCCACCGTGATCGCCCGCCGCGCCAAGGCGCGCGATCATACCGAGCGCCTGTTCCGCTACTTGGGCGTCACGGTCGAGGAGACGGAGACCGTCGTTCGCATGACGGCGCCCGACCGGCTGCCGGCATTCGACTTGACCCTTCCCGGCGATATCTCGACGGCGGCGCTGCCGATCGCCTGCGTCGTCGCCTCGCCCCTGCCCCGGCGCCTCGTGATCGAGGATGTCGGGATCAACGAGACGCGGATCGGCTTCATTCGCACGCTGAAAGCCATGGGCGCGAGCATCGCGATCGAGCCGACCGGGACGCGCGGCAACGAGCCGATCGGCAGGATCGTCGTCGAGTCCGGTCGCCCCTTGCGCGGCATCGAGGTCGCCGGGCCTTCATTGGTGCAGAGCATGATCGACGAGCTGCCCATGCTCGCGGCGATCGCGGCGCGGGCGGAAGGCCCCACCGTCATACGCGACGCCAAGGAACTCAAGGACAAGGACACCGACCGTATCGCGACCACCATCGCCACGCTGAGGCCGTTTGGTGTAAAGATCGAAGCGCGCGAGGACGGCTTCGCAATCGAGCCGTCCACGCTCCAAAGCGCGAAGTCCCTGGCCTTGCCGCCGGATCATCGTGTCATTTTCGCCGCCATGGCCTTGGCCTCGTCGCTCGAGGAACCGACCGCCATGTCGGGTTGGGAACGGGTCAGCGTGTCGTTTCCGGGCTGCCTCGAGCTTATGACCCAACTTGCGTCGGTCTCGCATTTCGAAGCGCTTTAGAACCTGGCGATGGAGGCGATGAAGACGACGATCATCACCGGGGGCGGGGGCCATCTGGGGCGGGCCGTGGCCCGCTTCTGCGCCAAGCCGGGCGCTCATCTTGTCCTGATCGACAAGGACGCTGGAAGGCTTCAAGCGGCACATGCCGAGCTTGCCGCGCGGGGCGCCGAGCTCACCCTCGCCGCCATGGACGTGGCCGATGCCGACGGTCTCAAGGCCGCGGCGAACGCTCTTCCCCAGTCCCTGTGGCAAAGCCCGCCGGCGCTCATCCTGGCGCATGCGCTTTCGGGCAAGGACGCCAACGCCAACTCCGCGCGCCTCGGCGAGATCGACCGCGACCAATGGCGGAACGTGGTCGATGTCAACCTCACCGCCGTGGTGTTCGCGATCGAGACCTTCCTGCCCTTCATGCGGCAGGCCGGCGGCGGCCGCATCGTGCTCGTCTCCTCCACGGCGGGGCTGTCCGCATCGCCGACCGCAGCACTGTCCTACGCCGTGACCAAGGCGGCGGTGGCGGCGCTTCCCCGCTTGCTGGCGCCGGAACTCGCCGCCTCGCAGGTCCTGATCAATGCCGTGGCACCGGGCAAGTTCGTGAACCCTGACTGGCCCGACGATCCCGACAAGGTCAAGCGCTACGAGCGGAGCGTTCCCTTGGGCAGGCTTGCTTCGGTCGAGGACGTCGCGGCGCTGATCGGCTTCTTGAGCTCGAGCGCGAACACCTACGTGACCGGCCAAACCATCGCTCAGGATGGCGGCCGCCTGTCAGGCCCGCCAGCGGTCGATCAGCGGTGAGCGCCGACCCGATCAAGGCCATGTTCGACCTTGCCGCGGCCCTCCCGGATCACCTCGATCTGGGCGCCGAGGCGGCGAAGAAGCTCGGCGGCCTCCCCGCGCGCCGGGACATCGACAGCATCGTCGTCTTGGGCATGGGCACCGGCAGGACCGCGGGCCAAGTCGTGCGCGCGGTCGGCGCCCCCACAATCACCGTGCCCATCCTCGTCGAGAGTTCCTATGAGATCCCCGCTTGCATCGGTGCCGGGTCGCTCGTCTTTGCCGTCTCGGGGTCCGGCAACACCGACGAGGTCAATCACGGCGCGGCGGAATGCGTCGCGCGCGGCGCCAAGCTCGTCGCGATCAGCACGGCCGGCTGGCTCATCGACTTCGCCGAGGAACGCGCCCTGCCGATCGTTCGCATTCCGCCCGAGATCAAGCCTGCGCGCGCCACCTTCGGCGTTGTCGTCGGCGCTCTCCTTGCGGCGCTCGAACAGGTCGGCGCGCTGCCCGAGGCTGGAGCCTCGCTTGCAAGCGCCGTGGCGCAACTGCGCGGCCGCGAGCCGGAACTTCGCCGGCCGGGCAACCTCGCCGAACGCCTCGCATCGGACCTCGCCGGCCGCCACGTGCTCTGTCAGGGCGACACGCCCTTGGGCGCCACGGCGGCCGAGCGCTGGAAGGCCCAGATCAATCAGAATGCGCGGCAGGCCGCCTCGGTCTCGGAGCAGCCGAATGCGAGCCACAACGAGGCGGTCGCCTGGGATTGCCGCAACGACCTCACCATGGCCCGCGAGGCAGCAGTCTTGCTCCGGCACGCCTACGAAAATCCGCGGGTCGGCAAACGCATGGATCTGCTCGCCCGCTATCTCGACGGCAAGGTCCCCGTCCATTCGGTGCATGGCGAAGGCGCGACGCCGCTCGCCGCTCTGATGGACCTCATCATGATCGGGGACTTCACCTCGCTCCATCTCGCGGTCCGCAACGGCGTCGATCCGTTTGCCGTTCGCTTCATTTCCGAGACGGTCAAGGAAGGTATGACGCCGCCGGGGCCGAAGCCGCCGGGCTCACATGCGTGACGGATCGGTGCCGCCGCTTGCGATCCGGCCCGCGAGCAGCCAATCGGCGTAAGGACCGGGCACCGCCTGGCGCAGCTTCTCGGTGAACAGCGCGACGTCGGCCTCGTCATAGACGCCGCGCCAGCGGCCCGATTGGCCCTTGTTGACGAGACGGAGCGCGCCGCCTTCGAAATTCTTGGCGACGTTCGGGATCAGCTTGGCCGCCTCCTTGCGCATGGCAGCGAACGACGCCGAACCCGCCATGCGCTCGATTTCCTCCTCGGCAATGTCAATGTCGAGGAAGTCGGCGATCCGCCGCATCTCGCCCACGAGATCGGCCTGAAGGTCGTTGTAGTGGACGAACAGAAGGTTCGGCGCCTTGCGCGCATCGAAGAAGCTGCGCTCATAGGCGAAATAGGAAAGATACGGCGTCCCATCCTGTTGGCCGTCGATCGCGCCTGTGGTGAGCCAGTCGTGGAAATGCGCCTTGGGATCGGGGTTGACGCGCGGATAGGGACGCCGCAGCGAGGGATCCGCCAAGCCAATCTCGTCCATACGCGCCAGCGCTTCGGGCCGGAAGCCCATGCAGTGATTGTGGTACGACATGCACACGTCGCGGCCGTCGCGCGACACGTGGATATATTTCGCCGTGTCGAAATGCGGGATGCCATCGAACGGCACATGCGTCTTGACCGAGCGCCGGTGCGACTGATGTTCCAGATCCGCGACCACCGCCTCGACCGGGCGCCGGTTCACCTCCCACCACGGAAAGACCTGGTCGAGCGGCACCGGCTCCTCGGAGCGGAAGATCAAGAGGCTCAAGATGCGTTGCATCCAGGTCGTGCCGCTCTTGGGATAGGTGGCGACGACGATATCGCCTGGACGCGGCCGGAACGCCCCCCAGCGCTCGCTGTCGATCAGCCACGTGCGGTAGAGCTTCGCCATGATGCAAGACCTCAAATCGGCTGAAAATTGCCACTATCCCTGACACGACGCCCCGGCGCTGGATCGGCCGCCCGTAAGGCGGCATGCCAGCAAGGGGGTGAGACGGTGCTTTTTGCCTACGACATTCGCTCTGTGAGTCCAACTGCCTTCCTTGGCGGCCTAAGGCCGCGCGAGGCGGCGGCCGGTTTGAGAAGCCCGCTCGCGAACGTTGTGCTAAAGGGACCGCACCTATCGCATGAGGGCGTGATGTCGTGAAGATGATCGGTGCAAGGTTGCGGCGCGCTGGAGCCGCGGTTGTGTCGCGTTGGCACCGCTGGCGGCAAAAGCGGCGGGTTCGTCGCTACGCCTTTCGCGGCAAGCGCCGCAGCTCCAGTGAGCGCATAAGCCACGCTCTGGAAACGGCCACGCTTGCCGAAATCGAGCGTGACGTCGCGAAAATGCACGGCTGGAGTTACCGGCTCATTCAGCTGGAGCTCTATGAGCAAGCCTGGGAGCTTCGCATTCGTGCTGCGGCGTTGCAGGAGCCATACTCGCTGCCCGAATGGTCAGGCGATGATCTTTCCGGCCGCACCATCCTGGTTCGAGGATATGTGCCGGAAAACCGTATCGGGGAAGAACTGCGAATGTCACGGTTCATCCCTTTTGTCTCCGAGCGCGCGCGCCGCTGCATCGTGCTGACCGAGAAACGCCTGGTTCCCTTGCTCAGCCGCAGCTTTCCGGGTGTCGACGTGCGAGCGAGGGGAGCCGACGATGAGGCGGCAATGGCCGAGGCTGACGTGGCTGCGTATTGGGAAACAATCGCCCTCCACTGCGCCAAGAACGCCGAGGAGCTCCGGCGCAGTTTCGTTCCATTGCGCGCCGATCCAACGCGTACCGCCTCGATTCGGCACCGCTACAAACGAAAGGCCCCGGGCCCGCTCATCGGCATCTCCTGGTCGAGCATCAACCAAAGCAAGATCCTGCCCGGTTTGTTTGATTGGACTCCGCTGCTCGGCTGGCCGGCGGCGACCTTCGTCTCGTTGCAATACGGCAACATCGAGCGGGATCTCGCCGTGCTGGGCGAGCTCACAGGCGGCAGGATCATTCACGATCCGGATATCGATCAGTTGGTCGATCTCGACGGGTTCGCGGCGCAGATCGCGGCTCTCGACGCCGTCGTGTCCATCAGCAACACCACGATCGACATGGCGGGCATGCTGGGGGGACCGACCGTGCATATCCGCGGCGACCGGGCGGCGCAGATTTGGCCCCGGTCAGGTGCGTCACCCTGGTATCCGGACATGATGTCCGTCTATAAGAAATATCGGCCCTGGCCGGAAGTGTTCGCCGAGACCAGGATACGGCTCGAGCAGGTGCTTTCGGAGCCAGTCAGGCCTGGGCCGCGAGCATAGCCTCTCTCGGGCGATCCGCGGCAGGTCTGGCGGCCGGCACCAAGCGCCGAACGCTGGCCGATTTCTTACTGAAGAGGGCGTCGAGATACTGGACGCCATCGTTTTTGCCGTCCCGCGCGAAAGTTATGTTTTTGCCGATCGGCGTGTGTTGGAGCGGGATCACCTCGTATTCACTCACGATCGAGGTGTCGCAGAAGCGGTACATGTTTCCGTGAAAGATCAGCAGTCCGCCCGGCTTCAGCAGCGAATTGAGGAATCTCACGCGTTCATCGAATCGGTCGAATGGGTAGCTATCCCTGATCGAGCGTTCGGCATCGAGCCGCGTATCGCGCAGAACGGTGAGACAGCAGATCACATCGAAGGGTCCGCGTGCCTTCAAGGCAAGATCGTTGACATAGGCAAAATGCATCGACTGGCCGCTATACCGCCACCAGGCCCTGAGCAAACTGAGCGGATTGACGTCAACGCCAACGATCTCGGCGCGAGGAAAGTATTGCTTCAACGTGGCGCATTCCTCGCCGGTCGAACAGCCGAACGAAAGAACGCGCCTGGCGTCGGGGGCCGCGCGGGCCGCCCCGGCGAAGATCTGCGGGTAGCGGTCGAAGGCAGTCCTGTTTGACACCTGATGAATGCCGGGCAGAAGCGCCGGCAAGAACGCTCGAAACGTCCTCTTCAGCCGCCTGTGGAGGCGACCAGCCAAAGATCGTCGCGCTGGATGAGAAGCTTGGGCAGGGCTTCCCAGCCCTTCCCGCAGGTATATCGGCCGCATCATTGACCCCCGTACGCGATACAAAACGGAGCCTGTCGAAGCCTACTATGGTTACGAAACATGGTAAAGTTTGGACGTAGGCGGAGGGGGGGGACGAAAAGATCCATAGCAACGATTGGCCTTGCGGCGCCTCGAAGCAGTCATGCTCAGAACAGCGCCTAAAAGCAGTCATGATTTGCGAAGAATAAGAACGCTAGTTTGGCAGGGTTAATGAGAGATTAAGTTCGATGGGGATCGTGCGCGACATCAGGCGGGGCGACATCGCGAGGGTGGTCGCCCGGTTTCTCCCAGGCTGTCACCAAGTTCCGAACCTGACTGCGCTCAACCGCTATCCGGACATCTTCGCCGCCGCCGCCGCGCCACACGCAAAGCGCGTCCTCTCCCAACGGCGTGGCCGAGACGGAGCCGGACGGCTGTATATTGCCCATAGCCGTGGTGGGTGACCCGACGGCCTATCGGCGGAAACGATGATACGCTTGGTGGTCAAGAGTACTTCTCCGCGGGACGAGATTCCGGGTGCGTGTTGCAAAACTCTGAAGCCCTGATCGCCTTTGCCGATGGGGGGAGTCGAATCCCGCCATGAGGCTCCTGTTCGTCGCGCGCGCGATTGACGGCATGGCCGGAGGCGTCGAGCGCATCATCACCGTTTTGATGAACGCGCTGTCTTCCCGCGGGCATCAGGTCGATCTTCTCACCTGGGATCGGGCCTCCGCCCAGAGCTTCTATCCGATCGATTCCGAGATCGTCTGGCACCGTTTGGGATTGGGAGATCCCAAGGTCCGCGCGTCCGCCGGCCTGATGCTGCGCCGGCGCCAAGCCGTGCGCCGGGTCATCCGGCAACGGCAACCTCAAGTCATCGTCTGCTTTCAGGATGGGCCCTACGTGGCGGTCCGCGGCTACAGCCTGGGTCTCGGCGTTCCGGTTATCGCCGCCGAGCGCAACGCGCCCGATCGCTTCGATCATACCTCGGCCGCGCGCTATCGCGGCATCATCTACCAGGCCTTGCGCCTTGCCGCCCGCATCACCGTCCAATGCGAAAGCTACCGCGAGCGTTACCCGGCGTTTCTCCAGTCGCGCATCGTCTGTATTCCCAATCCCGTCGAGCCGGCCTCCGCGCAAGCCCGCCCCGATATGCCGGATGGCGCGGGCCGCTATCGCCTCTTGTCGGTCGGCCGATTGGGCTACCAGAAGAACTATCAGGTCTTGGTCGCCGCCTTCGCCCGTCTCGCGGCGCGTTACCCCGACTGGGACCTGGCGATCGTCGGCGAGGGCGAGGATCGCGCATCGCTCGAAGCGTTTATTGGCGCAAAAGGCCTGGAGAACCGCGTATTTCTACCCGGCGTGACCAAGTCTATCGATGAATGGTATGCTTCCTCCCACCTCTTCTGCCTGTCATCCAGGTGGGAGGGATTTCCAAATGCGCTGGCGGAAGCGCTGGCCCACGGCCTGCCCGCCGTAGGTTTTGCCGACTGCGCCGGCGTTCGTGATTTGATCGTGTCAGGGAGCACGGGCTTTCTGGCTCCCGGCAACGGGGATGTCGACGCGTTGGCAGAGGCTCTCGGCAAGGCCATGCAGGATGCCGAGGCCAGACGTCGCATGAGTTCAGCGGCGAGTGAAAGCGTCCGAAGCTTCCACCCGGGACAGGTATTGTCCAAGTGGGAGGAGCTGCTGTCCGAGGTTGCGCGGGTATGAAGGTCCTCTTCGGCATCAAGGCGATGAATAATCCCGGAGGCGGGGCCGAGAGGGTCTTGGCGGCGATCGCCTCGGGATTCAGCCAGCGCGGACACGAGGTCGCCCTGCTGTCATTCGATGCTCCAGGGGGAGCGGCGTATTACCCGTTGAATGGCGCCATCAAGCGCCTGGAGCTCGGCATTGGCGACACCACCGGCCCGTCGGGCCTGTTCGACACGGCGCGACGCATCTCGGCGATGCGCTCGGTGATTCAAGATTATTCGCCGGACCTCGTCGTCGGCTTCATGCACAGCATGTTCCTGCCGCTCGCGCTGTCCTTGGCCGGCTTGCGCATTCCGCTGATCGCCAGTGAGCACATCGTCTATCAGCATTACGCCAACCGTGGCTTGCAGCGCGGGCTTCTCTGGCTGCTCTCGAACCAGTCGGCCCTGATGCTCTGCGTTTCCGAAGAAGCGCGATCGACCTATCCCAAGATATTTCATGACCGCATCAAAGTAGTGCCCAATCCTGTGACCATCGCTGTCGAGGGTCGCGCCGACGTGGTCGCCCCGTCGAAGAACCGCAAACTCTTGCTGTCGGTTGGCAGGTTCGATTCGCAAAAGGACCATGCGACCCTGATCGAGGCCTTCGCCCGTGTTGCCGGGAAGCACCCCGACTGGGACCTGAGAGTTGTCGGCGACGGTTACCTCCGGGAACCGCGGGAGCAACAGATCGCCCGCCTCGGGCTTGAGAACCGCGTAAGCCGTCCCGGATCAAGGCGTGAAGTCGCATCGGAGTATCGTGACGCGCATCTCTTCGTCC
>JBFWTF010000035.1:0-15986 GCA_050247995.1 Methyloceanibacter sp.
AAAATCTTCCCCAAGAAAGAGGCCCGGGCTCGCGCCCGGGTCTTTTTTTTTGCCGTTTTCCTGTCAGCAACTGACACTATGTTATGGGGTGCGTGCCGGGATTGCCGCCACGCGCCGTGACGGTAGAATGGAAAAGAGAAGCGCGAGCGCGGCCGCTCGCCTTGGCAGATGACCAACGAGACGCCACATAGGGACTGACGATGGCGCGGAACGGCGATCCTCGCCGGGGCGACGACACCGGCACCCATATCATCACCAAGACCCGGCCGAAGACCAAGCGGCCGAGCCTTTACAAGGTGTTGCTGCTCAACGACGACTACACGCCGATGGATTTCGTCGTGTACGTGCTCGAGCGCTTCTTCAACAAGCCGCCGGAGGAGGCGACCCGGATCATGCTGCATGTGCACCAGAAAGGCGTCGGCATCTGCGGGGTCTACACTTACGAGGTGGCCGAGACTAAGGTGGCGCAGGTGACGAGCTTCGCGCGGCAGCACGAGCATCCGCTGCAATGCACGATGGAAAAGGAGTGAGGACTTAAGTGGCTTCGTTTTCGTCCAGTCTCGAGCAGGCCCTCCGGCGAGCGCTGCAATACGCCAATGAGCGCAGCCACGAATACGCCACGCTCGAGCATCTGCTCCTCTCGCTGCTCGACGACCGCGACGCGGCGGCGGTGATGCGCGCCTGCGAGGTCGATATCGAACTCCTGCGCGACAAGCTCACCGGCTATGTCGATAACGAGCTGTCGTCGATGGTGCTCGACTCGCGCGGCGACGCCCAGCCGACGGCCGCGTTCCAGCGGGTCATCCACCGCGCCGTGGCTCATGTGCAATCCTCGGGCCGGGAGGAGGTGACGGGGGCCAACGTGCTGGTCGCCATCTTCGCCGAGCGGGAGAGCCACGCGGCTTTCTTCCTGCAAGAGCAGCACATGACCCGCTTCGACGCGGTCAACTATATCAGCCACGGCATCGCCAAGCGGGCCGGCATGTCGGAGACGCGCACCGTGCGCGGTGTCGACGACGACGCGGCGACGGTCGAGGGCGGCGAGGAGAAGAAGCGCGGCGCCGATGCGCTCGAGATCTATTGCATCAATCTCAATCAGAAGGCGCGCGCGGGCCGCATCGATCCCCTGATCGGGCGCGGACCGGAGATCCAGCGCACCATCCAGGTCTTGTGCCGCCGCCAGAAGAACAACCCGCTCTTCGTCGGCGATCCGGGCGTCGGCAAGACGGCGATCGCCGAGGGGCTCGCGCGCCGCATCGTCATGGGCGACGTGCCGGAGGTGCTCACCGATTCCACCATCTTCCAGCTCGACATGGGCGCGCTTCTCGCCGGCACGCGTTATCGCGGCGATTTCGAGGAGCGGCTCAAGGCCGTGATGCGCGAGATCGAGGCCTATCCCGGCGCGATCATGTTCATCGACGAGATCCACACCGTGATCGGCGCCGGGGCCACTTCGGGCGGTGCCATGGACGCCTCGAACCTGCTCAAGCCGGCGCTCCAGTCGGGCACGCTGCGCTGCATCGGCTCGACCACCTACAAGGAATACCGCCAGCATTTCGAGAAGGACCGGGCGCTGGTGCGGCGCTTCCAGAAGATCGACGTGAACGAGCCGTCGGTGCCCGATGCGATCGAGATCCTGAAGGGGCTCAAGCCCTATTTCGAGGACTTCCACCGCGTGCGCTACACCAGCCAGGCGATCAAGTCGGCGGTCGAGCTGTCGGCCAAATACATCCACGACCGCAAGCTGCCCGACAAGGCGATCGACGTGATCGACGAGACCGGCGCCTCGCAGATGCTGCTGCCCGAGCGGCAGCGGCGCAAGACCATCGGCGTCAAGGAGGTCGAGACCACCATCGCCACCATGGCCCGCATCCCGCCCAAGACGGTGTCGAAATCCGACGCCGAGGTGCTGCGCGCCATCGACCAGGATTTGAAGCGGGTGGTGTTCGGCCAGGACCAGGCGATCGAGGCGCTCGCCGCCGCGATCAAGCTGTCGCGGGCGGGTCTGCGCGAGCCCGGCAAGCCGATCGGCTGCTACATGTTCTCAGGGCCGACCGGCGTGGGCAAAACCGAAGTCGCGCGCCAGCTCGCGCTTCTGCTCGGCGTCGAGCTGCTTCGCTTCGACATGAGCGAATATATGGAGCGCCATACCGTGTCGCGGCTGATCGGCGCGCCGCCCGGCTATGTCGGCTTCGACCAGGGCGGGCTCCTGACCGACGGCGTCGATCAGCACCCGCATTGCGTCCTCCTGCTCGACGAGATCGAGAAGGCGCATCCGGACCTGTTCAACATCCTGTTGCAGGTCATGGATCACGGCAAGCTCACCGACCACAACGGCAAGCGCGTCGATTTCCAGAACGTCATCCTCATCATGACGACGAACGCGGGCGCGAGCGATCTCGCCAAGGCCGCGATCGGCTTCAATCGCTCCAAGCGCGAGGGCGATGACGAGGAGGCGATCAACCGCATGTTCTCGCCGGAGTTCCGCAACCGGCTCGACGCCGTCATCGCCTTCGCCAGCCTCACGCCCGAGGTGATCGCCCAGGTGGTGGAGAAATTCGTGTTCCAGCTCGAGGCGCAGCTCGGCGACCGCAACATCACCATCGAATTGTCGCCCGAGGCCAATCAATGGCTGGCCGAGCGCGGCTACGACGACAAGTTCGGCGCCCGGCCGCTCGCCCGCGTCATCCAGGAGCACATCAAGAAGCCACTGGCCGAGGAGATCCTGTTCGGCGCGCTGAAGGACGGCGGCATCGTCCGCGTCCTGGTCGAGGCGAAGGGGAGCGAGAAGGTTCTCGGCTTCGAGTATCTGAAGCCCGATGCGCCGGTGAAGCCGCGCGATCGGGAGGAGAGCGAGGACGAAGGCCCTGACGATGGCGGGCCCAAGGGGCCACCCAAATCGGGGCCGCCGAAATCGGGCGGGCCGAAGTCCCGCGCCAAGCGTGCGCCGCGCAAGCCCAAGCCCGCGCCGCGCGTCGGGGCGAGCCTCGTGCCTAAGGTTCCGCTCGGCACGAAGTAGCTGCCATTCTCAGAGCTAGGACACAACTGTCATCGCCCCGGGCTTGACCCGGCGATCCAGTACTCCGGCATTGGCTCGGCTTACTGGATGCCCGCTTGCGCGGGCATGACAATCGCGGTGCTGTCGAGTTACCGTTTCAGGTACGCGCGGATTTTGTCGGCGGTGGCGGCGAGCGCCGCCTGGTCGCCCATCTTTCCCGCATGCGGCTTCAGCGCCTCGCCTTCTTTGCGCGGAATGATGTGGACGTGGAGGTGGAACACGGTCTGGCCGGCCGCGGCGCCGTTGAATTGCTGGATCAGCACGCCTTCGGCGCCCATGGCTTCCTTGATCTTCGGCGCGAGCTTCTGCACCACCGCCATGAGCTTGGCGAGCCCCGCCGGCGAAATGTCGAAGAAGTCGCGCGCCTTCTCCTTGGTGATGACGAGGGCGTGGCCTTGCGTGCGCGGCATGATGTCGAGAAAGGCGAGCGTGTCGGCATCCTCGTAGATCTTGTGGCAGGGGATCTCGCCCCGCAGCACCTTGGCGAAGACGTTGTTCTCATCGTAGGTCATGCGCGCTTCCTCGCTGCGATTTTCCTGAATCATTTCGAATCCCTGGCGGCGTGTCGTCAACCGGAGAGTGAGCGGAGGCCGGACTTGCGGTAGGGCGATTCCGCGCCGAGAAGCGCGATCTCATGCGTCACCGCGCGGCGCTCGCGCTTGAGGTAATCGGCGACGGCGCGGCGCAAAGCGGGATCGGCGATGTAGTGCGCGCTGTAGGTCTCGACCGGAAGATAGCCGCGCGCAAGCTTGTGCGCGCCTTGAGCGCCGGCCTCCACCCGCGCGAGCTTGCCCGCGATGGCGAATTCGATCGCCTGGTAATAGCAGACCTCGAAATGAAGGAAGGGGTGGTCCTCGATGCCGCCCCAGTAACGGCCGTAGAGGGTGTCGCCGCCGATGAAATTGAGCGCGCCCGCGACGTAGCGGCCAGAGCGCTTGGCGAGGATGAGGACCATGCGTTTCGCCATGCTTGCGGCGAGAAGGCTGAAGCAGTCCCGGGTCAGGTATGGGGAGCCCCATTTGCGCGAGCCCGTGTCCATGTAGAAGGCGAAGAAGGCGTCGAGATGCGCCTCGGTGATGTCGTTGCCTGCGACCCATTCGACGGCGATGCCGTCTTGAAGCGCCTCGCGGCGCTCCCGCCTGATCGCCTTCCGCTTGCGCGAGGCGAGCTGCTCGAGGAAATCGCCGAAGGCCGCATAGCCCTCGTTGCGCCAATGGAATTGCTGATCGGTCCGCTTGAGGCAGAAGGTCTCGCCGGCAAGCTCCCATTCCGCGCGCGTGGGAAAGGTGATGTGAAAGGAGGAGAGGCCGAGCCTGTCGGTAACCTCGATCGCGGCCTGCAACAGGAGGGCTTCGCGTTCCTTTTGGTTCGCGCCAGCGCGGACGAGGAGGCGCCTGCCGGTGACGGGCGTGAAGGGAACCGAGGCTTGGAGCTTGGGATAGTAGCGGCCGCCCGCGTGCTCATAGGCCTCGGCCCAGCCGTGATCGAAGACGTATTCGCCCTGCGAGTGCGACTTGGCGTAGCAGGGCATGCAGCCGACGAGCGTGCCGGTTTGGTCCTCGAGGAGAAGGTGACGCGGCAGCCACCCGGTCGCCCTCGTGGCCGAACCGCTGTCTTCCAGAGCCGTCAGAAAAGCGTGTGAAATGAAAGGGTTATCGGGGCATAATGGGCCCTGGTCGAGCGCCGCGCCGCCTTGGGCGCAAGCGTCCCAATCCTTTGCCGCGATGTCGCGCATGCGCGCGGCGACGCGGAGCGAGAGCGTCTCGCCGCTTCTTTCGCTCGCCTCAGGCGCGGGATTTGGTTCGATGTCGCCCATCTCTTCAAGGCTTGGCTCTAAGGTTTGATCCCTTCGAAGATCATGGCGTCGGCATAGCGGAGCGCGCGCTCGCGCTCCTCCTCGGTGCGCACCGTCCAGGTCAGCAGCGGCAACCTGAACAGGGTTCGCGCAATGAGCGGCGCGAGCGCCGGCAGCGCCCTGATATCGTAGGCGATGAAGTGGGGCCAAGCGATGGCGGCGCTCAACAGATGGCGCATGGCGAAGCGCTCGCCCGCGCTGAGCCAGGTCCAATCGTCGCCCTGGTCGAACCGCTCGGCGACCAGGCCCCGCGGCAGGTTCCCGGCGGTCTGGCGAAACGCGGCGAGCACGTAAGGGTCGTACGACATCACCGCGACCGGCCCCTGATACGCCGCGAGCATGGCGGCAATGTTGGCCTCGTATTTGCCCTCGCGCGTCCAGGTGCTCTTCACCTCGAGCAGAAGCGGCACGCGGCCATCGACGAGGCCGAGCAGGGTGGAAAGGGTGAGGATGCGGTCCTTGCCGTTGCGCAAGGGCATGCCGGCGAGCGCTTCGGCGCTCCGCTTGGCGACGGGGCCGGTCTCCGCCGTGAGCCGATCGAGCGTCGCGTCGTGGAAGACGACCGGCATGTGGTCCGCCGCGCATTGCAGGTCCACTTCGACGCCGAACCCCTTGCCCATGGCGGCTCTCACCGCCGAGGCGCTGTTCTCGACGATGCCCTTGGCGCCATCGTGCAAGCCGCGATGGGCAAACGGCCGCTTCAGCCAATAGAGTTCGGCCATGGGAGACGCTCGGAGCCGGTGAGGGCTCAGTCTATCGCAAAAATCGCATCGACCTCGACTGCGGCGTTGAGCGGCAGGCTGGCGCAACCGACGGCGATGCGCGTGTGAATGCCCTTGTTTCCGAGGATCTCGACCATGAGGTCCGATGCGCCGTTGAGCACCTTGGGATGGTCGGCGAAATCGGGAGCGGCGTTGACGAAGCCGTTGAGACGCACGAGCTGCACGACGCGGTCGAGGTCGCGCAGCGCGGCCTTGGCTTGGGCGAGGATGTTGAGCGCGCAAAGCCGGGCCGCCTCCTGGCCGCGCGCGAGGTCGAGCTCGGCGCCGACCTTGCCGGCAATCGCGACCTTGCCGTCAACGAGGGGCAACTGGCCGGAAATGAAGAGCTGGCCGTTGAGGTGCAGAAAGGGGGCATAGCTGCCGATCGCAGCCCTGGCCTCGGGAAGTACAAGGTCAAGCGCCTTCAACCGTGCTTCGATCTCTCCCGCCATGGGACCTCCATCAGCCTTGAGTGTTGCCGCTCGAGGCCCTAGACCATTGAGCATATCCGATTGCCGCGCAAGAAGCGCCGGATGGCCTCCTCTTGTCGGGCCGCGCCGTTGGTGCGAAAACGCCTGGCCCGGCGATCGGCCGGGGGGTGCAGGATCTGAGGGTCATGGAACGAATAGCCGGTTTTCGCTCGCGGCTCGTCTTGGCGCTGCCGGCAGCGCTCGCGCTCGCACCGGCCCATTCCGGCCCCGCTCAGGCGCTGGCCGGGAGCGAGCCGAACCGGCTCGTGGCGCACCGCGCGATTTACGAGATGAAGCTCGATGACACGCGTTCGGTCTCGGGCATCACCGGCATCTCCGGCATCGACGGCCGCATGGTGTTCGAGTTTACCGGTTCCGCATGCGCCGGCTACTCGCTCAACATGCGTCTCGTCACGCAGATGACCGACTCCCAGGACCAGACCAACACGACCGATCTCAGGTCCTCGACCTGGGAGCAGGGGGACGGCCAGAAGTTCCGCTTTCAATCGTCGCAATTCGTGAACCAAAAGGCCGCCGACGTCACCATGGGCCGCGCGATGCGCGAGCGCCCGAGCGAGGCGATCAGGATCAAGCTGACCCAGCCCGGCAGGGCGGATCTCAAGCTCCCCGGGCCGGTCCTGTTCCCGACCCAGCACAGCATCGCCTTGATGGAGAAGGCGCGCGCCGGCCAAACGCTGTTCCAGGCGCGGATTTACGACGGCTCCGAGAAGGGACAGAAAGTGTTCGACACGACGGCCGTCATTGGGACCAAGGTGCCCCCCGGCGCGGACGCGGCGCTTGAGACGGCGGCCAAGGAAAAGGGGCTCGGCGAGCTTGCCTCGTGGCCGGTGTCGATCGGCTATTTCGAGGAACAGGGGGGCGACCTCACGCCGAGCTATCAGATCGATTTCCGGCTCTACGAAAACGGCGTCAGCCGGGAGCTCCTCATCGACTATGGCAGCTTCTCGGTCCACGGGACCTTGACCGCGCTCGAATATCTCAAGACCCCCGAGTGCCATTGAGGGCCTTGCCGGCCTTGTCGCCGCGTCGAGCGAAACGCTCGTGTGCGTTAGACAGGCGGCATAGGGCTTAAGTCGAGCGCGATACCCAAGGCCTCCCGCAGGCCGGGGTCGTCTTCCGGGACGACGCTGCGGAGATCAATTATCACCGCTCCCTGGCCCCTTCGACTTACGACTCGTCGCGCGAGCAGAAGCACGTACAACGCTTCCTCCGAGAGTCTCGGATGCTTTACCCGCACCGTCCACGTGGGCAGGTCTATACCCGGCATGACGGCGCCGCCGCATTGCGCACGATCCTCGGCATCGACCGCTTCGTAGCCACGCGTACGAAGTGCCTCGGCGAGACGGCAGGCCCGTTGGCGTATCTCGGCCAGCGGCATATCCAAAAGTCGCAATGTTGGTATCTCGTTCCAAGCGCGACCGGAGACATATGCGGTCAGCGTTCCCTCCAGCGCGGCAAGAGTCAACTTTCCTGGACGACAGGTTCGCGCCAAAGGATGGCGCATCATCTGATCGATTACGGTTCTCGTGCCAACGGCGAGACCCGCTTGCGGTCCACCGATGAGCTTGTCGCTGCTGGCCAGCACAAGATCGGCCCCGCCAACGATCGCCTGCGAAACCGTTGGGCACTCGGGTAAACCACGCCCGGCGACGTCGACAAGGCTGCCTCCGCCGAGATTGACGGCATAGATCAAGCCGTGATCATGAGCCAATTTCCCGAGCTCGGCATCAACCACGTGCTCGGCATATCCCGTTATCGATACATTCGACGCATGACTGCGCAGAATTATCCGCGTGTCGGATGTGATCGACCGGCGAAAGTCATCAAGAGTGACGCAGTTCGCGGCACCGACTGGGACAACGCGGGCGCCCGACGCTTCCACGATGTCGCGAACACGGGCACCATCGCTGATTTCGATCAAGTCTCTCGCCGCCACGACGATTTCCAGACCGGCCGCAAGGGCGCCGCTGGCTAACAGCAGAGAGGCAGCATTGGAGGTTGTGACCGTGGCGTGCTCGGCTTCTGTCAAAACGCAAAGCATCCTGGCGCAATTTTCCGTCCTGCCTGGCGCATTGGCAGCCCCCGTCGGCGTGGCACCGATCGACTCGATCACCCGTTGTTGGGCTGAAGCGCCGAGTGGAGCATTTCCCCAACCAGTATGGATGATGATCCCGCTCGCGTTGATGTAATCGCGCCGAGGCAGACACTGCATTCTGGCGCGAATTGCAGCCATCCCAGCAATGGCTTCGGCGCCTTCATCGAGAGTTCCGTGAGGACTCCAATCGGCGATGACCTCGCGCACAACTTTGGTGAGGATCGGGCCGGCGAGAAGGTTCTGCAGCTCGACCATGGGCGGTTGCTGCAGGACAAGATTGACGGGAGGCGGATGGCTGATGCGTGACCGGTCCGGTGCGGCTCGGTCGGTATCGCCGGCGCAAGCACCGTACAGCAGCCATTCCAGCGACACCCCCGCTTTATTGAGGGCTTGGACCAGCGTGATCGGATCGGGGATTTCAGTGGCCGAAGCCTCGGGCGGAGTTTCCGAAAGGGCGGCGACTCGTTTCGCGACCAATGCGAAACGCCCCAATATCGATGCAAGGTCTAATTTTCCGACACTCATGATCTACTTGGGGTGCTCGAACGGCCGTCGCACGCTCCGAAATGGCGGAGGGGTGAGGAATCGAACCCCAGTCGGACTAACAGTCCGGCTTCGACAGTTCAGCACCGCCGAGTGCGCCGACCCAGACACACCACCCCCTCCGCGTCGTGAAATCTTTGCCCATGTCGGTGTCAAGCTTCCATTTAGAGGCTCGGCAATCATAGCGCCCAAGACCCGTTAACTCCGAACGATCTGCATACCACCCGAATTCTGAAGAGCCAAACCAGCGATCACGACGATCGGTCTCGACATCTGCGCTCAATGTCCGCCCAGCCCCGCTTGACGGAGGACTTTGCGCACTCCGCTCCCGTCGATTGAGACGCGTGGAGAGAGGCCCCTACACGGCTGAATGCGATCGGGGATGTAGCACCGTACCCAGCCCGAATTATGGGGCGGGCAAGGGCTCGCGACGCCGGGGGGGGCTTTTGCAGACATTCGTTAGGGGTTTCAGGCGAAACTTCCTTGTTCTCAAGGGAAGGGAGCAAGCAACCGTGTTTTGGAGGCCAAAATCCGCTCCGAGCGCCATGGCGCGTGGCGCCGAGATCGCCCATCATGGGGCGACCGATTCGCTGGCCCATCAGAGCCCCATGACCAAGACCATTTTGATCGTCGAGGACAACGAGCTGAACATGAAGCTGTTTCATGATCTGCTCGACGCGCACGGCTACAAGACGCTCCAGACGCGCAACGGCATGGAGGCGCTCGCGCTGGCCCGCGAGCATCGTCCCGACCTCATTTTGATGGATATTCAGCTGCCGGAGGTTTCCGGCCTCGAAGTCACCAAATGGCTGAAAGAGGACGATGAGCTCCGCAAAATTCCTGTCGTCGCGGTCACGGCCTTCGCCATGAAGGGCGACGAGGAGCGTATCCGCGAAGGCGGTTGCGAGGCCTATATCTCGAAGCCGATCTCGGTCTCGACCTTCCTCGACACGATCAGGCAGTTCATCGGCGAGGCGCGATAGGGCCGAAAATGCTCGATTCTCGAGCTGCGCTGCCACAATTATGGTTTACGCGGCACTTCAAGTCTTTACCTTAAGGCTTTACAAAACCTAGAATTTTATCGTATCAAGACAAGAACAGGATTGATTTTCTCATGCCATTGCCTGTCATATGGTGATGGCAATTTGAATGCGACGGGAGGCAAATGGGGGCATCGGATCGCTAAGCGCGGCTTTCGGTCAACTCTGTCCTCTGTTTTCTTTCGTCAGCAACGAAAACCCTGCGGAATGCTCAGGTCCGCCGCATCTCCTGGGTCCGTGGGGTTCGGTCGGCCGGAGCGCGGTTGAGTGGCCTCCTCGTTAGCGCCGCGTTTCGGCCGACCACCAATTCAAGAAAACGATAGGCCGGGCCGCCCGGCGCCGATGGCGCGGGCGTGCAATGTCGCAGGGCGTCCGCGGAAGCCCTACTTGATCTTGCCTTCCTTGAATTCGACGTGCTTGCGCGCGACCGGGTCGTATTTCTTGAAGGCGAGCTTCTCGGTCTGATTGCGCGGATTTTTCTTGGTGACGTAGAAGTAGCCCGTCCCGGCTGTACTCACGAGCTTGATCTTCTGGGTGACAGGCTTGGCCATTTGGTCCTCAACAAGGCTTGCAGCAAATTTGGCGCGACCCTACTCGCTCAGGGCCGGAAGTCAAGGCGGCGCGACCGCGCCGGATCGCCGCGCAAAAGCCCCGCCTCGTCGTCGCCGTTAGGATCGAAACCGTGCATGTAGAGCGCCCATTGGAGCGCCACGATGGTTCCCTTTACCGAGGGCAGCAGGAGAAGCGTGAGGATCAGGGTCAGCGGCACCCATAGCGCGCCATGCAGCCAGAGCGGTGGCCGGTAGGCAACCTCCACCATGAGCATGAGGCCGATGACGATGTGGCCGACGATGGCGATGGTGAAATAGGGGGGCGCGTCGTCGGCGCGCTGATGATGCAGCGCCTCGCCGCAACGCGGACACTGGTCGGCGACCTTGAGGTAGCGCCGGAACATGGCGCCCATGCCGCAGGCCGGGCACTTGAGCGCGGCGCCCCGCAAGAGCGCCGTAGAAATCGGCCGCGGGGGTGGCGAACCATGAAAGGCCTCGCGTGGCGCTCGGGCTCGCTCTTGCATACGTGGTCCTCGATATCTTGGCGGGCCGCTAACGGCGCTTGCGGGCGCCCCCGCGTCCCTTTCCGCGGGGCTTTCCCTTGTAGCGTTGCGCCTTGCCCCTGTCACTTTGCCGGCGTGCGCCTTTCGGTCGCGCGCCGATCGACCGTCCCTCGCTCAGCATCTCGAAGCGGAGCGCTCCGGCGGTCGGGATGGCCTCGACGAGGCGGACCTCGACGGGGTCGCCGAGCCGGTAGGCGAGGCCGGTGTCCTCGCCGACAAGGGCGTGGCGGACCTCGTCGTGGACGAAATATTCGTGGCCGATGGAGGAGGCCGGCACGAAGCCGTCAGCGCCCGTCTCGATCAGCCTGACGAACAGGCCCGTGCGCACGAGGCCCGAGATCCGCGCCTTGAACGTCGCGCCGATCCGGTCGGCGAGATAGGCGGCGATCAGGCGGTCCGCCGTCTCGCGTTCGGCCGACATGGCGCGCCGCTCCATCTCGGAGATATGGCCCGCGATCGCGTCGAGCTCGCCGATCTCGGCATCGGTCAGGCCGTCAGGGCCGAGCCCGAGCGCGCGCGTGAGCGCGCGGTGGACGATGAGATCGGCGTAGCGGCGGATGGGCGAGGTGAAATGGGCGTAGCGGCGCAGATTGAGGCCGAAATGGCCGAAATTTCCCACGGCATATTCGGCTTGGGCCTGGCTGCGCAGGATAACCTCGGCGACGAGCTCGGCGGTCGGGGTCGCGCGCGTGTCAGCGAGCACGCGATTGAAATTGGCGGGCTTCAGCGTGCCGGCTTTCGGCAGCTTGATGCCGATGGTGGCGAGAAACTCGCCGAGCGAAGCGAGCTTCTCTTTCGAGGGGTTGTCATGGACGCGGTAGATGAGTGTCGAGCGCTTGGCCTCCAAGGTCTCGGCCGCGGCGACATTGGCCGCGATCATGAACTCCTCGATCAGGCGGTGGGCGTCGAGCCGGGGAGGGGTCGCCACCCCGCGCACGCGGCCCCGGTCGTCGAGCAGGATCTTGCGCTCGGGCAAGTCGAGTTCGAGGGGGCCGCGCTCGTTGCGGGCAAGATTGAGGCTGGCATAGGCGCCCCAGAGCGGGCGGAGCACGGTGTCGAGGAGGGGCGCGGCCGTCTCGTCGGCGCGCCCGTCGATCGCGGCTTGCGCCTGCTCGTAGGTGAGACTCGCGGCCGAGCGCATCATGGCGCGGAAGAAGCGGTGGCCGAGCTTGCGCCCGTCCTTGTCGAACACCATGCGCACGGCGAGGCAAGGCCGCGGCTCGCCCTCGACGAGCGAGCAGAGGTCGTTGGAGATGCGCTCGGGCAGCATCGGCACGACGCGGTCGGGGAAATAGACCGAGTTGCCGCGCTTCTTCGCTTCCTTGTCGAGCGCGCTGCCGGGGCGCACATAGGCGGCGACATCGGCGATGGCGACGATCACGACCCAGCCGCCGCGGTTCTTCGGGTCGGGGTCGGCCTCGGCGAAGACAGCATCGTCGTGGTCGCGCGCATCAACCGGGTCGATGGTGACGAGGGGCAGATGGCGCAAATCCTCGCGGCGCTTCAGGTCGGGTTCCTTGGCGGCAGCCGCCTCGGCCAGCACGGAATCGGGAAAGCGGTCGGGAATGCCGTGGGCATGGACGGCGATAAGGCTCGTCATCTGCTCGGCTTCGGGATTGCCGAGCCGCTCGGTCACGCGCGCCGTCTGCACGCCCATGCGCGAGGCGCGCGCAATCTCGAAACGGACCAGCTCGCCGTTCTCGGCGTCCGAGGTCGCGCCGCGCGGCACCGGCCATTCCTTGAGTTGCTTGCGGTCGACGGGATCGACCACGCCGGTCCCGCCAGGAAGCGCGCGGAAGATGCCGAGCAGGCTTCGCGCGGCGCGCGCGAGTTTCTTGATGGTTCGCGCCTGGTAGGGGTAGTCGGCGTCGCCGCCGCGCGGGGTGATGCGGGCGAGCACGCGGTCGCCGAGGCCCGCGACCGGATCCGATTCGCGCTTGCCTTCGACCATGATGATGCGGGGCGCGGGACCGTGAGCCTCGTCCCAGTTGGCGGGCCGTGCGATGAACTCGCCATCGGCGTCGCGAGAGGTCACCTCGATCACGGTGACGGGGGGCAGGGTGCCGGGCCGGGTCAATTTGCGGCGCGAGCCCGCGATCAGACCCTCATCGGTCATCTCGCGCAGCATGTCCTTCAAGGCGATCCGGTTGCCGCCCGTGACGCCGAAGGCGCGCGCGATCTCGCGCTTGCCCGCCTCGCTGCTCGCATTCGCCAAAAAATCGAGAATGTCCTGCCGCGAGGGGAGCTTGCTGACCGTCTTGTTGCGCGGGGCCCCCTTTTTCTTCGCCACCTTGCCGCTCAGCCAGCCGTCTCCTCGACGGCCTCCTTGTTGCTCTTTCCGGCCTTCCGCGCCGGCTTCTTGGCCGCCGCCTTCTTGGGCGCCTTCTTGGCCGGGCCCTTGGCGCTCTTCGCCGCGATCAGGGCGACGGCTTCCTCGAGCGTCACCTGTTCCGGCTCGCGATCACGCGGCAGCGTGGCATTGACCTTGCCATGCTTGACGTAAGGCCCATAGCGGCCGGTGAGAACCTGCACCTTGCCGCCAAGCTCGGGATGCTCGCCGAGCTCCTTGAGGACGTTGGCGCCGCGCCGTCCGCGCGAAGACGCCGCCTTCTCGGCGAGAAGGCTGACCGCCCGGTTCAAGCCGATCTCGAACACGTCCTCGGGCGCGCCGAGGCTCGCATACTTGCCGTCGTGCTGGATATAGGGCCCGAAGCGGCCGAACCCCGCCGTGATCGGTTTGCCCGATTCCGGGTGCAGCCCCACCTCGCGCGGGAGCGAGAGGAGCGCCAGCGCGCGCTCGAGACTGACGTTTTGCGGATCGGTGCCCTTGGGGATCGAGGCGCGCTTGGGCTTCTCTTTGCCCTCCTGCTCGCCGAGCTGAACGTAAGGCCCGAATCTCCCGGTGCGAAGCGTGATGTCGAGACCGGTCTCGGGATCGGCGCCGATCACCTTGCCTTCGGCCAGCGAAGCCATTTCGCCATTGGTATCGGCGAGCTGGCGCGTGTAGCGGCAGTCCGGGTAGTTGGAGCAGCCGATGAAGGCGCCGAACTTGCCGACCTTGAGGCTGAGACGCCCCGCGGCGCATGAGGGACAGGCGCGCGGATCGGTACCGCCGCCCTGGTCCGGGAAGATGTGCGGGCCGAGCAGATCGTTCAGCGCGTCGAGCACCTCGGTGATGCGCAGATCGCCGATATCGTTGACCGCCGCGATGAACTCGCGCCAGAAATCGCGCAGCACGTCCTTCCATTCGATCTCGCCAGCCGAGATGAGGTCGAGCTTCTCCTCGAGATCGGCGGTGAAATCGTATTCGACGTAGCGGCTGAAGAAGCTTTCGAGGAAGGCCGTGACGAGCCGTCCCTTGTCTTCAGGGTAGAGCCGCTTCTTGTCGAGCCGGACATATTCGCGTTCGCGCAGCACGTTGAGCGTGGAGGCATAGGTCGAAGGCCGGCCGATGCCGAGCTCCTCCATCTTCTTGATGAGGGTGGCCTCGCTGTAGCGGGGCGGCGGCTCGGTGAAATGCTGCTTCGCCTCGATCTTGCGGGGATCGAGCGCATCGCCGGTGGCGAGAGCGGGCAAAGCGCCGTCCTCGCCGACGGCGTCGTCGATCCCTTCCTCGTAGATCTTGAGGAAGCCATCGAAGCGGATCACGGAGCCCGTGGCGCGCACGCCGTAAGCCTTGCCGTCGGTGCCGGTCACGTCGCTATCGGCGGTGGTGCGCTCGATCTCGGCGCTCGCGGCCTGGCTTGCGAGCGTCCGCTGCCAGATCAGCCGGTAGAGCTTGACGGCGTCGGGATCGAGATAACGGGCGACCGCGTCGGGATCCTTGCTGAAGTCGGTCGGCCTGATCGCCTCGTGCGCCTCTTGCGCGTTCTTGGCCTTGGTCTCGTATTGGCGCGGGGAGGGGGTGACGTAGCGATCGCCGTAGCGCTTCGACACCAGCTTGCGGATGGCGGCGACCGCCTCGGGCACGATCTGGACGCCGTCGGTCCGCATATAGGTGATGAGACCCTCGGCCTCGCCGCCGAGATCGATGCCTTCATAGAGGCGCTGCGCGAGCTGCATGGTATGGCGCGGCGAGAAGCCGAGCTTGCGCGATGCTTCCTGCTGGAGCGTCGAGGTGGTGAAGGGAGCGGCCGGGTTGCGGCGTTGCGACTTGCTCTCGACACTGGCGACGCGGTAGCGCCCGCCTTCGAGCGCGGCCTTCAGGCGGCTCGCGGCCGCCTCATCGCCGATGTCGAACTTGTCGAGCTTCTTGCCTTCGGCCGAGACGAGCCGGGCCTGAAAGGTCTCGTTCTTCGCCGTGGCCAGCTCGGCCAGGATCGACCAATATTCCTGCGCCTTGAATTTCTCGATCTCGAGCTCGCGATCGCAGACGAGCCGGAGCGCCACCGATTGCACGCGGCCGGCGGAGCGGGCGCCGGGCAATTTCCGCCACAGGACCGGGGACAGCGTGAAGCCGACGAGATAGTCGAGCGCGCGGCGGGCGAGATAGGCGTTGACGAGCGGCCGGTCGATCGCGCGCGGGTTGCGCATGGCGTCGAGCACGGCTTCCTTGGTCACGGCATTGAAGACGACGCGCTCGACCGGAACGCCGGCGAGCACCTTCTTGCGGTCGAGCACTTGCAGGACGTGCCAGGAGATGGCCTCGCCTTCGCGATCGGGGTCGGTGGCGAGGATCAGCTTCTTGGCCCCTTTCAGGGCCTTGGCGATCTCGTCGAGCCGTTTGGCGGCCGCGGGCTCGACGTCCCAATGCATCTCGAAGTCCTTGTCGGGCAGGACCGAGCCGTTTTTCGACGGCAGATCGCGGACATGGCCGTAGGAGGCGAGCACGCGATAGTCGGGCCCGAGATACTTGTTGACCGTCTTTGCCTTGGCTGGCGATTCTACGATGACGATGTTCATTAAGACGTTCCTAGCCGCGCAAATTGCGTCGGGCTGAGGGCGGAGGGGTCCGGGGGACCCCGGCTGTTGGCCGGAAAATGGTGTTTTGCAACGCGCCTGTCAAATCGACCCTTGACGGGTTGACAAC
>JBFWTF010000036.1:0-15739 GCA_050247995.1 Methyloceanibacter sp.
ATGCCTGGATCCATCTTTCTTAGGCGCGTGCCCTATATTTAACCCGACCGCCGCTTATGCTCGGGCGACGAAGCCAAGGTGGACTGCAAGTCGTGATGTATCTCGAGAGCCTGAAGCGCGTTGTATCCACGAAAAGCGGACTGCGACTTACGTTCAGTTCCGGCAAGTCCGAGGAGCAGGTCGAGCTCAGCCAGGAGGCGGCCGCCCAGACGCTGCGCGCTCTCCAGGGGGCCGGCGGCGCCGCGGGCGAAGGCCCGTTGACGCTCGGCGTCCTGGGTCACCAAGTCGTGCGGACAGCGGACGCCTACGGCTTGCTCCTTCGCACGCGGGAGCTCGGGGAAGTCGTCTTCGCCTTGCCTCTGCCGATTCTCAAGGTCCTGATCGGCGACCTGATGCATCTGGAGTCCTCGCCACCGGCGCGGCCCGCATCGCATGCCGCCGATGTTGCGCGCGCCTCTGGCAAGACCGGCGCGCGCCAATCGCAAAGCTAGGCAAGTCCCGGCTCGCGGCGGTCTGCGTTGCAGGCGCCGCAGGAACACCGCCGGGCTAACGCCTTCCGCTCCGATCCAGGGCAGACTCTCGCGCCGCGAGACGATAGCATGCAGGCCTAGGAGGAAGGTGATGACTCAACTTTCTATTCCCGGCGCCATAACCCTGATCCTCGGTTCGGAGATCCTGATCGCAGGCACGGCGATCTGGCTGGACGAGTTCGCGGGCGGCCTCCCCGCCTTGATATTCACGATGGGCGGCGCCTGGCTCTGGCTGAAAATGCTCCCGGATATCGTGAGCGCGACCGAAGCGATCTGACCTGAGGGGCCCTAAAGCCGGCGGATGCCGTCCTTGGCGCGACCGGAACCGGCAGCATGATCGGCGCGATTGGCGTTCGCAGCCGCGCGGGGCCGGCGCGAAGCGTTCAAGGATGCCGCGCGCTCCGCGCTGAACCCAAGATAGAGAAGGATGGCGTGCTTGAAGGCGCCCACGGTCTCGTGCATGTCGAAATCCTTGAGAAACAACGAGCGCGCCAGGATGCCGTCGAGCATGGTGGAAATCATCGTGGCGACGATGGCGGGATCGGCGGTCTTGGTGAACAGGCCATCCCTCATGCCTTCCCGCACGAGAGCCTCCAGGATCTCCTTCTCGTGCCGGTAGAAGCGCTTGATCGGATTCTTCTTGTCGCGAACTCCCGGCACCGTGCCCTTGCAATCCAAGCTGATCTTGATGACGTTGCGCAGACGCTTATAGAGCCTGACATGGACGTCGAACCACGCGCTGATCGCTTCGGCGGCGTTCTCGTGCTTTTCACTGTTGCAATGTTCGGCGAACAGATCGAAAGCCTCATCGATGGCGCTTTCGATCGCGGCGCGAAAAAGATCGTCCTTATCCTTGTAATAGTAATAGAGCATCGCGCTGTTGACGTTGGCTGCGCGCCCGATGTCCTTGATCGACACGGAGGCGAAGTTGCGCTCCGCAAAAAGATCCAAGGCAATCCTGGCAAAACCGTCGGCACCGGGTCCGGGAGTCTGTGCCGTTCGACGGCCGAGCCTTAGACCGGCCGGCTTTTTCGTTTTCTTGCGAGTGGCCACGCAAAGTTCCTCGTGTCAAAGCCGCGGAATCGGCCGAAATTCGGCAACCGGATTTTTCTCTTCGGTCCGCCGGTCTTCGTCAAGCGCAAATGACCCGCGTAGGGAGCGCCCGGCCGCGGGCGGGCAATTGCGGCCGCGCGCGGCGGAAAATAATTAATCGATTGATTGTTTCGAGCGGCATGATAATGTGCGCCATAATGGACGGGGACTCGAATTCGGGCGCCTAGTCCGCCGCGAGCCATACAAGTCCAAACCAGTGAGGAAACGGCCCCTCGTGCCGGGCACATACCCGGGCAAGAACGAGGCCGCATGCAGGAGGACGCGCTATGGCTCAATTTATCCTTTCCGATCCCAACTTCAGCGACGGTACCCGGCGCGACGTCATCGAGCAGATCGTCGATCCGTTTCGCGGGCGCAAGGGTGTCAAACTGATCGGATACGAGCCCGATCCCGATTTCGACCGCCTTCCCATCGAGGCGCTCGGGCGGGTTGAGCCGATGAAGGAAGCGCTGCTCGCCGCGGCCGGCAAAGCGTACGAGCTCATCGACATGGAGAAGCAGCACGGCGCCCATCCGCGCATCGGCGCCGTAGACACGATCGAGATCTATCCCGCCAAAGACATCACCATCGAGGAATGCCGGGACATCGCCGAGGAGATCGGCAAGGAGATCTTCAAGCGCTACGCCGTGCCGATCTACTTCACCGGCAAGAACGCGCGGAAGCCCGAAAACGAGGGGCTGACCTTCATCCGCAAGGGAAACTACGAGGGACTCAAGGAGGCCGTTCTCAAGGATCCCGCCCGCGCTCCCGATCTCGGCCCGGCCAAGCTGCATCCCACCGCCGGCGCCACGATCGTCGGCGCGGTCGATGAGCATGACGCCTATTTCAACGTCGTGCTCGACACGACGGACCTGGCCATCGCGAAGAAACTGGCAAGCTATGTGCGCGGCAAGACGGGCGGCTTCACCAACATCCAGGGCGTGATCGGCTTGCCGCAGACGCATCGGCGCACGGGCAAGGCGTGCACCGCAGTCTCGTGCGAGATCAGCAACCCGCTCAAGACGCCGATCCACCGCGTGTTCAACCTGCTGAAGTCGGAGGCTGCGCGCTACGGGGTGAATGTCATCGCCGGACAGATCTGCGGAACCGTCAGCGCCGAAGTGCTGGTGCAGACCGCCGAGTGGTACCTGATGCTCGAGGGCATCAACGGGCCGTGGGACTACAAGAGTCAAATCCTCGAGAACCACCTGCTGGAACTCGAGTCCTAATCCAAACCGCTATCGAGGATGTCAATGAAACGCAAATAGCAAGCAAGGCGCCGGTCTTGCTTAGCCAGGGAGGGGCAAGACATGACAGCGAGAAGCATAAAAGAGGACCATGTTTACGCGAAGCATGGCGTCTATGAAGAACCGCGCCAAAGGCGCGACGTCAATTGGCTTCAAGTCGTTTTCATTGCCGCTGGCTCGCCGGCATTGGTCATGTTCAATCTCGGCGGCCTCGCCGCCGTCACGGGCACAATTTCGCCGCTGATCTGGACCATCTCGGTCCTTCTCGGCTTCTTGGAGTTGTTTGTTTACGCCGAAATCGCCGGCCTTCATCCCAGCAAGTCGGGCGGCACCGCGGTTCACGGCGCAACGGCCTGGGTGCGCTACAGCAAGATCGCCGCACCGATATCGATCTTCTCGAACTGGCTGGCCTGGAGCCCGATTCTGGCGATCGGTTCCGGTCTCGCCTCAGGCTACCTGCTCTCGATCTTCGTCCCGGCCGACCACCCCATCAACACGTGGAAGGTCACGCTGCTGGACCTCGGCTGGCTCCAGCCTGATCTGACGGTCCGGATCAACGCCCAGTTCGTCGTCGGCACCATCATCATGGTGGCGGTGTGGAGCATTCAACATACCGGTGTCTTGAGAACGGCGCGAGCGGCCACGCTCCTCACCATCGGCGGACTGCTCCCGCTGGTGTTCGTGACCATCATCCCGCTCTTTACCGGCGGCATCGACACGGCGAATTTCTCGCCCTTCGTGCCTCTCAACGGCTCATGGAATCTCGAAGGCTGGCGCCTGGTCATCGGTGGATTGTTCCTCGCCGCGTGGTCAACCTACGCCGCCGAGACCGCGGTATGCTACATGAGCGAATTCAAGGATCCCGCCGTCGATGCGCCAAAAGCGATCATCTGGTCCGGCGTGCTTTGCATCGCGCTCTACGTGCTGGTGCCGTTCGTGTTCCAGGGCGTGCTCGGGACCGAATACATGATGCAGCCCGGTATCGTTTCGGGCGAAGCGGTCGGTGTGGCGCTTGCGAGCATGGTCAATGCCGGGGCGTTCGCCACGAAGTTTATCGTGGTGATCCTCACGTTTACCTTGTTCCTCGGGATCATGACGGCGATGGCAGGGTCTTCGCGGACGCTTTACGAAGGCGGCCGCGATGGGTGGATGCCCAAATATCTCAGCCATCTCAACAAGCATGGCATTCCGACTTACGCCATGTGGACGGATCTTGCCTTCAACGCCGTGCTTCTTCTCTTCTCGAGCTACCTGTTCGTGCTCGCGGTGTCCTGCGTCAATTACGTGCTGTTCCACTTCTTGAACCTGAATGCGGGCTGGATCCATCGCATCGACAATCCGGACGTCAAGCGGCCCTATTGGACGCCGCGGCCGCTCTTTGTCATTGGCGCCTGTCTTGCCTTCTTCAATGCGTTCTTAATCGGCGCAGGCGCCGACGTGTGGGGGCCGGGCATTTTGTGGCTGGGGCTGCTGTCCGCCTTCGCCGGCGTTCCGCTATTTTGGTTCCGGCACTACATCGTCGACAAAGGCAAGTTCCCCAAGGACATGCTGAGCGACCTCTGGCCCGAGGGCAAAACCGATGTCGGGCCGACCAGAGCAGGGAACTTGCCCTATCTCGCCTTGGCGGGCGGGGCGCTCGCCTGCGCGGCCGGGTACATCATCTTCTGGAGCGGTCTGTTCGGGCTTCAATAGAGCCGGTCATCCGGCGGAGGCAGCGGCCTCCGCCGGGCCGCCGCTCGCCTTGGGGTATTTGCGTCGCGAGCGGCCGCTACCCCGCGGCCGGGAAGAGGGATTGAGCTTTGCGTCCGCCCTCGAGATAGGCGCTGAGCGACAAGGAGAAACTCGATGCTTGTGGAGCTGTCGATCCAAGACTTCAGCCGCGTGCTCGGATCGGACGCGCCGGCGCCAGGCGGGGGCAGCGTGGCCGCGCTGTCCGGCGCGCTGGGTGCGGACCTGATTTGCATGGTTTGCAGTCTCAGTCTCGGAAAGCCGGAGTGCGAGCCTCATCGGCAAGTTCTCACCGAGGCGCTGTCAAGAGCGAAGGAGCTTTCCCAAAGCCTGATGATCAGAGTCGATCGCGACACGCAGGCATTCAACGCGGTCATGGCCGCCTTCAAGCTGCCGAAGGCCACCGACGAGGAGAAGCGGACGCGCAGCGAAGCGATCCAGAGCGGCTACCGCGAAGCCGTGCTGTCACCTCTCGGCATCGTCAGGGAATGCGTCGAAGTCCTGGTTCTCGCCGACAGAATTTTGGGGAAGTCGAACCCGAACGCCCTCAGCGATCTCGGCGTGGCGGCGCAACAAGCCTATGCCGGCGTCGAGGGCGCCATCATGAATGTCAGGATCAATCTTCCTTCGATCAAGGACGAGACGTTCAAGGGCCGCACGGCCTCTGAAATCGCCATGTTGCTCAAGGAAGCGCGGCGGCTCAGGGACAACGTCTACGGGTTCGTCGGGGAAAAGATCGGCTAAGTCACGGCCATCGGGTCCAGCGACGTACCACTCGCGACGCCGGACCCGGAGGTGAAAGTCTTGGCGCGGGTCGTGCCGACCCTTCAATCGTCGCGGCTGGCCTCACGCTTAGAACGAGCGGCGGCTTGAGGCGAGATGCGCCCTTGCGGCCCCGGCAAGCCAAGCCGGGATCGTCCGCGAGGTCTAGAAGCGCTCCGCGAGGTTCGGCATTGAGCGCGCCGCGCGCCGCACTGACTTTGGGTGCGGCGCCCATCGGGCTCGGCCTGAACGCGCAACTCCGCGCAAGCTACAGATAGGCCGGGACTGCGTCAGAATCGGACGGAGATGCTGGGCGAGGGGGTCTCAAATGTTGAGGCCGTGCCGGGCGAGCTCTTCGCGCATCATGGCCGCGAGCCGCTTCGGCCGCACGATCTCGACCTCGCCGCCCCAGGTGAAGAGATGCCAGCACATCTCGCGCAGGCCGCCGGCGGTGAACTCGATCAGAACGCCGCCATCAGGCAGGTCGGAGATGGTCTGGCTCGGATGAAACACGTAAGTGCGCGCATCGGGCGCCGCGCGCGGCGAAAATTTCCAGGCGACCCGCACCGGGGTCTCCTGGAAGACGCCGAAAGAGCGTTCGGCGAAAGCCTTGAGCGAGAAATCGTCGCGCGGGACAAAGCGGTCGCCGAGAAGCGTGGCCGCGGTGATGTTTAGCAGCACGAACATCCTGACGTCGTGGGCGCGCGGCGCTTCGCTGAAGGCGACGAGATAGTGCCGGCTGCCGTAGAGGAAGCCGTAAGGGTGGACCGTCTGGTAGCCGGTGCGGCCTGTGCCGCGGTAACGATAGTCGATGCGAACCTTGCGGCGCGCCTTGATGGCATGACGCAGCGTATCGAAGACGACGGGGCTGATCTGCTGGCGCGGACCTGGCCGGAGCGCGAACCCTTCGGCCTCGGCCAGCGCTTCGAGATCGGGCGCAAGCCGGCTCGCCTCGCTTGCGGCAAGAGCGGCGCGGAGCTTCGCCTCGAGCGTCCGGAGCGCGAAGGCCTGCGCCGCAAGGCCGTCTCGCTCGAAGCCGGATGACGCGAGCTGGAGCGCGGCAAGCTCATCGACGGAGAGGGCGGCAAGGATCGGGGGAATGCGCTTCAGCCGCCACCGCTTGCGGCGGTCCTCCCAGGGGGCAAGCTCCTCCAAGGGCAGCGCCCGCCCGACTGCCGCGAGCATCCGTTCCGCGGTGCGGCGGCTCACGCCGAACCGCTCCATGATGTCGGCGATGCTGAGGCCTGCATGCGCGGCGCCGAGCTCGAGCAGGAGGCCGACGAACTGTTCGGCGGGACCGTAACGCATGGGACTCGCGACCCTCGCTCGCGGCAAAGTTTGGACATCGAGAATATGCCAGGCTGGGCCCCATGTCCGTCAGAATCGGACGTATGTTCCGGGCGCACCCGCCGAACCCGGTTGGGATATCGCCGGGGGGCGCTTGGACAGGGGCGGTGGCTTACCGCTATGCTCGCTGGTTTCACGGGGAACCCATGCGGCAGCGAATCCTTTTGGGCGCAGCCGGGCTCCTGCTTTGGGCAGGGCCCGCTTGCGCCGAGTTGCGCATCCCATGCTTGTGGAACCCGTTCGGCGGCTGCTCGGTGACGCTCGTCTCGCCGGACTATGCCAAGCGCCCCGTTCAGCCCCTCAACAAGGAGGAAGCGCTGGCCGAGATCAACGCCTTCCGCGCGGCGAACGGGCGCGAGGCGCTCGTCCTCGATGAGCGCCTTTGCAGCGCCGCCGAGGCGCAGTCGAAGGCGCAAGCGGCGCGCAGCGGCATCGGACATACCGGCAACGACGGATCGAAACCGATGCAACGCGCCGCACGGGCCGGCTTCAACGCGAAGATCGCCTCGGAAAACGTGGCCTCCGGGCAGAAATCCTTCAGCGATGCCCTCACCATCTGGAAGGACAGCCCAGGGCACCGCACCAATCTCTTGCGCCCGAATGTCAGCGCCATCGGCGTGGCGATGGCGAAGAACAGCAACGGCCGCGCCTATTGGACGCTGGTGCTTGCCGGAGAGTAGGGGAGCGTGATCCGCAACGCCCCGGCCAAAGCCGCGCGATCCCGATCTCTAGTCCTCGCTCGCGATGAAGGTGGTGCGGTCTAGGCCAGTATTGCCGGTCTTCTGATCGTGGGCATAGACGATGACCTCGTACGCGCCGGGAGCTTCGACCGGCACGCTGCCAGCAAACTGGCTGGTCGTTCCGGCATAGGCGAGGCGGACCTCGCCGATCCGCTTGCCATCGCGCTTCACGATCGCCTTGACCTCGATCGTATCGGCGTCCCAGAGGCCCTGGGGCTCGATCGGGCAACCGCACATCATCGTCACGTTGGCGCTGAGCGGAACCGACGGCGTCTTCGCGGGAAGCTTGACATGCGCAGGAGGCCCCAGCACATCGACCACGAGGCCGGGAAGGTGCAGAATCCAGCCGTCGCCGCCGGAAATTCCCCGCCCCGGAATCACCCATTGGCTCGACAGCACGCGAGTTGCGGCTTGCGGCTGCGCCAGGGGACCGTAAGCTTCAACCTCGATCAGCCGCGGCTCGTCGAGATCGAGGGTCGCGGTGAACTTTGCCGCCGAGTCGTCGGAGAGTTGCGCGCGGGCGCCCCTATCCTCATGCATGATGCGCTTGGTGTCGCCGGTGCCTCCCTGGGTCACCCCGGTGGCGAGGATCTCGCCGGTGTGGGCGTCACGCAAGATAATGCGCATGCCGCCCATGCTGGTGCCGACGAACTTGGAATCCTTGCCGAGCACGCGCACGACGATGTCGGTCGGCTCGGCTGAGGCGGGCGCGGGCGCCATGACGAGACCGAGCACAAGGGGGAGGGCGAGAGTGCGCATGACCGTCTCCTTTGCTTTGCGAACGAGATCCTAGGGCGATAGAAAGTCAAATCTGTGTCGCGGACCGAGCGCTAGCGCCGTCCGATCCCGGCATTTTCAGCAGGGCTTGCCCCGCGCCGTTCGCATGGTTTCCGATGGCCCGCGCATCGTTTGCGCTCAACGCATAATATGTATGACAATGGCGCCCCGGGCTCTTCCCACAGGGGCGGTGATCGCATGCAGAAAAACGCCAAATCGTCTCTCGGAAGCGAGCCCTTCGTGTGGGCCGATCCTTTGCGGCTCGAAGACGAGCTCCTGGGGGAGGAGCGCCAGATCCGCGACACCGCGCGGTCTTATGCGCAAGCGCAACTCCTCCCGCGCGTCACGGCAGCCTATCTCGAGGAGCGCTTCGATCGCGGCATCATGGGCGAAATGGGAGCGGTCGGACTGCTCGGCGCGCTTCTGCCGGAAGCCTATGGCGGTTCCGGTGCGAGCTATGTCGCTTACGGGCTGATCGCGCGCGAAATCGAGCGCATCGATTCCGGTTATCGCTCGGCGATGTCGGTGCAGTCCTCGCTGGTGATGTATCCGATCTTTGCCTATGGCAGCGAGCAGCAGCGCCAAGCCTATTTACCGGGGTTAGGGGCAGGCGAACTCGTCGGCTGCTTCGGCTTGACCGAACCCGAGGCGGGATCGGATCCCGGCGGCATGACGACCCGCGCCGAGAAGATTGCGGGCGGCTACCGGCTGACCGGCTCGAAGGTCTGGATCACGAACGCGCCCATCGCCGATCTCTTCATCGTCTGGGCGAAGTCGGACGAAGACGAGGGTAAAATCCGCGGCTTCATCGTCGAGAAGGGCGCGCGCGGCCTCACCGTAGCGCAAATCGACAACAAGCTCTCGCTGCGCGCCTCGGCCACCGGCGCCTTCTACATGGATGGCGTCGTTGTCGGCGAAGACCAAATCCTGCCGGGCGCTGTCGGTCTCGCCGGACCGTTCGGCTGCCTCAACCGCGCCCGCTTCGGCATCTCGTGGGGCGTCATGGGTGCGGCGGAGACGTGCTGGCATGCCGCGCGCGATTACACGTTGGACCGCCGTCAGTTCGGGCGGCCGCTCGCGGCGACGCAACTGATCCAGAAGAAGCTTGCGGACATGCAAACGGAGATCGCTCTCGGCCTACAGGCGGCGCTCCGCGTCGGGCGCCTCATGGACCAGGGCTCCGCCACCCCGGAAATGATCTCGCTCATCAAACGCAACAATTGCGGCAAGGCGCTCGACATTGCCCGCCTCTCGCGCGACATGCACGGCGCCAACGGCATCGCCGCCGAGTATCACGTCATGCGGCACCTCGCCAATCTGGAGACGGTCAACACCTATGAGGGGACGCACGACATCCACGGTCTGATCCTGGGACGGGCGCAGACCGGTATCGCCGCCTTCGGCGAGTGATCGCGCGTGATGCGAGCGGGCGCCGGCGCCTAATCGTCGCGCGGGGCCAAGGTCCCGTCAGGAGCGGGGGGTTGGCTACGCCCCGACTGCTTCGCGCAGCGGTCGATCCTCATTTGCCCCTCGGGCCCGCCCGGTTCGACCTCGATGCAGCCATCGCCTTCGACCGCAGACCAGCGCGGCGATTTCTGCCAGCCAAGCGCCGCCGTCTGCGCGTCGGCGTCATATTGGGCCGGGTTGGGATAAGGGGCCGGAGCCGGGGGCGACCCGTAAGGGGCTCCGAGAGGGGGCGGAGGGCCGTAACTCGAGCCATAGCCGGCGGGCGGCGCGGAATTCGACGCGTACCCGGTGGGCGGGGCGAGCGGCGCGCGCGTGACTGGTGCCGGGCGCTCATAGGCCAGCGAATTCGACGCCGGGGAATTGACGGAGGAGGGCGGCTGATCGGTGCACGCGGCAAGCGTGGCACCGGCCGAAGCCGTGAGCGCGATGGCAAGGAATTTCCGCAAGATTCACTCCCCCCGGGGCTTCTTTCCTCAAGCCAGGGGTCAAGCTTAGGCCCCAAGGAGTTACCGAAAGGTCACGAAGAGGGGCCGTTCGGGCGGCGCTTTGCCTCATGCTTCGAGACGCGCGGCCGCGCCGCGCTCCTCAGCATGAGGGATTCTTTGCGGGTCATTCGGGCTTGGGGACGTTCCCGGACCGGCGCTTGCCGGCATGAGATGCGGCCTGTGGTTCAGACGGCTTGAAGATTTCGGCCGCGCCTTCGGTAACGGAGTCCTCGAGCGTCCTCTTGGTGCACTCATAGCAGAAGGCGAGGATACCTCCCGCGGCGCCAGCGGTCGGCGCGAGCTCCGTCAGTCCGCTAAATGCCCAGCCCGCGCCCAGCATCACGAGGCTCACGAGGGCATAGAACAGGGTCGTGATCCCGAGCGCCATCCAGGTGCCGAACCACAGAAGCCCGGCCTTTTCTCGCAAGTTCAGGCCCGTGGTCGTGCTGCCGACGACCATCCTCGCCACCAGCCACATCAACGGCAGAAAGATCACAATCACGAGAGCGGCTTCGATGAGATTGCCGTTCCTGACGACGGCAGCCGTCACGACGATTGGCGAGAGCAGCACTGCCAACCCAAGTACGGCGAAGGCGCCGCCAACCATGGCAACAGCGACGATAATGATGAGCGGAGAAAGCAGCACGATGAGAGCGAGGCGCAGCAGCTCGCTCACGCCCGGCGACACGAAGTCCTGGAGGAATGAGAGGACCCAGTCGATGGTGTCGCCGACGGCGATGAAGAAGGCGTCGAAAACATCCTGAACCGGCGTCCAGACCCCGGCGCCAAAGTTTCCGATGTAATCGAAGAGCGCGATCGGATTGATATTGTCGATGGAAAATTCCAGTTGCTCCTGGAACTTCTTCAAAAGCTCTTCGCCGGGAAGGACGTATGTGAATAGCGTGGCGACGAGCAACAGGCTGATTGCCGTCGCGACCCAGCGGTAGAGAAATCGCACGATCCATCTCCACACGATGCGGCCGAAGGCCTCGATTTTGAGGAATTGCGCATCATCGGGTCGGGGCGGCGAGGGCTGGGGCGCGCTCGTTTCCGCCCTGTCCCGGGCAAGGCCGTTGGATTCTCCGGCGCCATCCTGTGTCACGGCGATTCCCCGAGACAGCGAGTGCAGACGCCATTCTCTTAGCATGCGGCGGGGGCTGAGGCCCAGGAACTGACATCGCCACCTGGGCCCCGCCGCCCGCCGTCCAGCCGCGCTCCGCGCTACTCGAGCGGGGGGAGGGCGCCTGCCGTCTTCGCGGCGCGGACGAGCTGGAGGAACTCCGACCGATAGCCGTAAGGATCGTCGCCGCGCGCGGACGTTGCCGCCGCGAGCACGTTGTCGTAGCCGAACGTGCCGGTATGGCGGCCGCCGCGCAGGATCTCGCCGAAGGCGGCGACGCTCGCGGCGAAGCGCGCATCGGCCGGCGCATCCTCGAAGCGGGCGACCTCGGCCGAGCGATCGACTGGCGTCTCGATTAGCTTGCTCACGTCGGAGCCGGGCAGCTTGTAGCGGATCTTGACGAAAGCGTATTCGTCGCTCGCTGCGGGCTTGGCGCTCGTATCGGCCGCATCTTGCGGCGCATAGCGGAGATCGCCGACGGTGCTTGGAGCGCCAACGGGCACGATCTCATAGAGCGCGGTCACCGACTGACCCGACCCGACCTCGCCGGCGTCAACCTTATCGTTGTTGAAGTCCTCACGATTGAGGAGGCGCGTCTCGTAACCGATCAGCCTGTACTCGGCGACGGCCGCCGGGTTGAACTCGACCTGGATTTTCACGTCCTTGGCGATCGGGAACAGCGAGGAGGTCGCCTCCTCCACCAATACCTTCCGCGCTTCGTTGATGGTGTCGATATAAGCGGCGGCGCCATTGCCGTTCTGGGCGAGCGCCTGCATGAGGGCGTCGTTGTAATTGCCCATGCCGAAGCCGAGCACCGAGAGGAAGATGCCTTTGGCGCGCTCGCGCTCGACAAAGCCCTTGAGCTCGGAGGTGTCGGTGATGCCGACATTGAAATCGCCGTCGGTGGCGAGGACCACCCGGTTGACGCTTCTAGCGTCGAAGTTCTGCGCCGCGAGCGCATAAGCCTGGCGGATGCCTTCGCCGCCGGCGGTCGTGCCGCCGGCGCCGAGCCGCTCGATGGCGCCGAGGATCTTCGCCTTATCGCTCGCGGGCGTGGGCTCGAGCACGGTGCCGGCATCGCCGGCATAAGCGACGATGGCGACGCGATCGGAAGGCTCAAGCTCGCCGACCAGCATCGAAAGAGATTGCTTGACCAGCGGCAGCCGGTTGGGGCCGTCCATCGAGCCCGAGGTATCGATCAGGAAGACGAGATTGGCGCGCGGACGGGCGGCCTGCTCGATCTCATAGCCCTTGATGCCGATGCGGATGAGCTTCCGCCCCGGCGACCACGGGCTCGGGAAGACGGCGACATTCGTCTTGAACGGCTCTTCCGCGCTTGCCGGAGCGTCATAGTCGTAAGGGAAGTAATTGATGAGCTCCTCGGTCCGGACCGCCGAGGGCTGCGGCAGCACATTGCGGTCGAGCGAGGCGCGGACGAAGGAATAGGAGGCGGTATCGACGTCGATGGAGAAGGTCGAAACCGGCGCCTCGCGCACGAGCTTGAAGGTGTTTTCCGGCGCGCTTTCGAACTGATCGCGGCCGATGGGCTCGGCCGGCGGCACGGACTCGCCGACGATCGGAGCATAAGCGGCTCCGCCGCTATGGACGCCTAGCCCGCGATCCCGGCTCGCCTCGACCTTCGAAACCGCTCGCGCGAAATCCGTGCTCGCGATCCGCGCCCGCGGCTCGGGGACGGCCTGCGGGTTTAGACTTCCCGGCGCGAGGGGAGCCGGGGGGGTTCCCGGCGCGCTCTCTTGGAGTGGCGCCGGGCTGGACGGCGCCGGGTTTGGCTGCGCCGTGCCCGCGCCTTGCGGGGTGACGGTAATCCGTGGAGCCTCGAGTTCGGCCGTCCGCCAGCGCAGCGGCGCCTCGTTGACGTAGACCCACCCGATCGAACCGGCCAACAAGAACACAAGACTTGCGGCAATGGCATAGCGCGCCCGCGACATGGCTGATCTCCCGTGCGACGGCGGGGTTGAATTTGCCGTCCGCTCCATGAGACGCGGCGCCTCCGCCGCTCCTTTGCCGGGGCTCGAAATTTTCTCGTCGAAGCTAGCCAGCGCCGCGGCGATAGCCTGCTCGCGGGCTTCTTCGCGAGGCGCGGGCGCCTCGGGCAGAAGCGAGCCGATCCTGGACTCAGTGGCCATGTTCAGCCTCCTCCTCAGGCTCGGCCGCAAGAAGGCGCCGCGCTTGCCGCATGCGCCAGGAGACGGTGGACTCGGCGACGCCAAGCGCGCTCGCCGCTTCGGCGTGGCTCATGTCCTCGCCCGCGACGAGAACAATCGTGTCGCGCAAAGACGGATCGAGGCGCGAGAGAGCGCTCGCGAGCCAGGCGCGAAGGTGAAGGTCGCGGCCGTCGGGAGCGGGCGATAGTTGGGCAAACACGCCGAGATGACCCTTGAGCCGCGCGATCGCCTTGCCGCGGCGATGCCGGTCGCGGCAGGTATTGACGACAATGCCGGTGAGCCAGGTCGTGAACTTCGCGTCTCCCTTGAAGGTGCCGATCTTCTCGACCAGCTTGCAGCAAACATCCTGCGCGACGTCCTCGGCCTCAGAGCCCGAACCGGTGAGCCGCCAGGCCAGGCGATGGATGCGATCGTAGTGGCGGCGCAGCAGGCGCTCGAAGGCGTCGCGATCGCCGCCCGAGGCGCTGGCGACGAGATGGCGGTCGGGGTCCGCGCCGGTCTCGCCGCACGTACCGCCCGGCAGGGACGCGTTCTCGCCGCGCTCCACCGCGCGGCATGACGGCGCCGGACTTTCGCTCGCCTTCAGGTCCAAGCTGGCCTCCAGGCTCCGCCCCGCCGAAAGCGGCAAGCGGCGCTTACTTCCTTTGACGCATCAGCGCGGCAAAAGCTTGGGGCGGCGCCTAAAAAATTTCGCCCGACAAGACGGAGGGTGCCAGGCGAAGCCAATTTGACTCGTGTTAGCAAGGACTTAGGGGCGCAAATGCGGAACCGCTATCTGGCGTCGTGCACCAGCGTGAAGCCTTGCGATGCGAAGGCGGGGGCGGCCTCGGGCGACAAGAGAAAGGCGAGAAAGTCGCGCGCCTCCGGCGTTGCCGACCCGAGCAGGGCAACGGGGTAGAGAATTTCCGGATGGCTCTCCGCGGGAAAGGTGCCGACGACACGCACCGCGGGCTCGGCTCTCGCGTCGGTCCTGTAAACGATTCCGAGCGGGGCCTCCCCCTTGGCGACGAAGGACAACGCCGCGCGGACGTTGTCGGCCTGGGACACGCGCGGCGCGACCTCATCCCACACGCCAAGATATGTCAACGCCGACTTGCCGTAACGGCCGGCAGGCACGGAATCGACATTGGCCATGGCGAGCTTGCCTTCTGAGCCGAGGGCCTCAAGCAGAGGAAAGTTCCGCTCCATTGCCAGCGACACGGACGAGTCCCTCGGCGCGACCAGAACGAGCATATTGCCCAAGAGCGTCTTGCGCGAGGCAGGATCGATCAGGCCCTTACTCTCAAGCTCGTCCATCCAATCGATATCCGCCGACAAGAAGATGTCGGCCGGCGCGCCCACCTCGATTTGCCTTGCGAGCGCCGACGAGGCGGCGTAGCTGACCACGACCTTACGGCCGGTCTTGGTCTCGTAACGCTCGACCGCGTCGTCGAGCGCATTCTTCAGGCTCGCCGCGGCGAACACGGTGACGCCGGGCGAGCGGGCAATATCCGCGAAGGCGGGCGCGGCGGCGAGGGCGACGGCAAGAGTCAGCGTGACAACGCCGCGCCGAATCCCTCCGAGGCGCATCGGACAGCTCCCTAGACGGCCAGTCGATATAGCCAAGTGGATATATCGCATGGAAATAGGCGTTTTCGCCATAGCGTAAACCGCTCCCTTCGTCGTAATTTGACGTCGTCAGAGGACGAGGAACGCCGTGTTGACGCTGACGCCAGAGGAGCTCGCCGCCATCAAGCTCTCCTTGCGCGTCGCCATTGTGGCGACGGCGTTCAGTCTGCCGGCCGGCATCCTGATCGCGCTGGCGCTGGCTCGCGGCAGGTTCTTGGGGCGGGGGCTGCTCAATGCGCTGGTTCTCGTCCCGCTCGTGCTGCCGCCCGTCGTCACGGGCTATCTTCTGCTGCTGACGTTCGGCCGGACCGCGCCGGTGGGGCGCTGGCTCGCCGACCATCTCGGCATCGTCTTGGCCTTTCGCTGGACGGGAGCGGCGCTGGCCTCCGCCATCATGGCCTTTCCCTTGATGGTGCGCGCGATCCGGCTCTCCATAGAGGCAGTCGACCGCAAACTCGAGCAGGCGGCGGCCACGCTCGGCGCAAGCCGTCTCTCCATCTTTGCCACAGTGACGCTGCCCCTGATCGCGCCGGGCATCTTCGCGGGTGCCATCCTCGCCTTCGCCAGGGCCATGGGCGAATTCGGTGCCACCATCACCTTCGTGTCGAACATCCCCGGAGAGACGCAGACGCTGCCAACCCTGATCTACA
>JBFWTF010000037.1:0-15705 GCA_050247995.1 Methyloceanibacter sp.
GTCTGAATGAACATGGTCTTGAGGGGCGGCGTGCCGCTAACTTTAGAACGATTCTAGCCAATACTTGGCCCTAAGCGCCCGAAAGTCAAGGTAAGGACCTTCCGCCGGGAGGCCTGCCCAGATTGCACCAAGACGGCTAAAAGCCGAACAAGCCCCGGGTGAAGTCGTTGCCGAAGCCCCCTCGGCCTGGGGCCCGCCGATTGGGTCGCCACTCTCCGGCCACGACCTGTTCGCTCTCGTATGACGGCTCGGCGACATAACCCCGTCCATCGAGCACCGCCGCCATGCGCGAATCGTGTCCGTAGAGGTCGTTGAACGACGAAAACGAACCGTCCTCGTTCACCCGCAAGGTGAAATAGGTGACGTAGACCGGGATCTTCTGATCGAGAGCGACCTGATTGTCGTCGCCGGCGTCGAACGTCGATTGGACCCGGGCCGCGCTCCAGCCTTTGTCCCTTTTCAAGATCACTTCCGCCAGCTGCTCGGGATACTGCACGCGCATGCAGCCGTGGCTCTCGGCGCGCACGGCGTTGTTGAACAGGAATTTCTGCGTGGTGTCGTGCATGTAGACGTCGTGCGAATTGGGGAACAGGAACTTCACCCGGCCGAGCACGTTGCCGGGGCCCGGCGGCTGCACGAGATCGAACTTGCGGATATCGTTTTGGCTCCAATCGATCGAATCGGGGTCGATATCGCGATTGCCGTATTTGATGCGCAATCCGTGGCGCTTGAGCACGGCGGTATCCCAGCCGCCGCCGAAGAACCCGCCGCCCTGGCCCATATAGGGCGCGATTTCCTCGTTCTTGATGGAGTTGGGAACGTTCCAATAGGGATTGAAGACGACCGTCTCCATCTCGTCGGAGATCACCGGCGTCTGCGTCTTGGTCTTGCCGACGACCACGCGCGCGGTGTGGATCGGTTGACCGTCCTCGACCACGCGCAGCGTGAACTCGGGGATGTTGACCGTCACGTAGAACGCGCCGAGATCGTGGGGCAGCCAGCGCCAGCGCTCCATATTGACGAGAATCTGGCGGATGCGCGCCTCGCCGCCGACCGGGCGCGCCTGCTGGCCTTGATTGAGCAGGCGCCGCGTGCCCGGACCGACGGCGCCATCGACCGCCGCGCCATGGGAGGACTGGAACGTGGCGACAGCCTCGCGCACGGCCTCGTCGAATCTGTTTTCGTTGGCACCGGCGGGGAGACCGAGCCGCTTCCGCAAGAGCGCGACCTGCTCGTGCTCCACGCCGAATTTGAGGACCGGACCGGCGGGGATGACGACGATGTCTTCCTTGACCTCTTCGACCTTGCCGCCTCTGAGTTCGATCAGCTTCTGCCGCAGAGCCTCGAATTGCGGCTGGTCGGGCTGGAAGCTCCGCAAATAGCCTGCGGGATCGGACCGGATGGCGATCGATTCGAGCACCTCCGAAGGATTGGGGAGGGCGAGCGTGGGGTCGAGGTTCTTGCTGACGCGCAGCGGCTCGATTCGCCCGCCGCGCGCGTCCTTGGCGTAGTTGAGAACCGCATAGCTCACCTTCATCTCCGAATCGGCGAGCCAATCTTTGGCGTCGGCATCGGAGGCGCTGAAGGAGGCGGCGTCGGGCAGTGCGTAGTCGGACGCCCGCAGGCCGTAGTCGTCGGCCTTGGAGATTTCGGCCATCACCAGCTTGGCGCGGTCGTTGAGCCCCTTTTCGTCCACCCACAGGAGGTTGCGGTCGGGCGCCCCGTAATATTCGACGAGCGCGTCCCTTTGCGCCGAATCGGCGTCGGACTTGCTGGAGACGAGGCCCTGGACGGTGATCCGCAAACCGTCGGCCGGCGTGATCAGGCTCGCCGGCCCGTCGGGCTCGGCCGCGAAAGCGGGGACGCTGAGAGATGCCGCGGCAAGCAGCCCCAATGCTACGCGTCTCATTTTTGGCTCCCTACCGGCCAGTCTTGGATGGTTCCCCTTAAGACCCGTCCCATCCAGCTAGCACTGAAAACGGCTCAAATTTTGGCCGATAATGTCGGGGCAGGAAAGGCCAATATCAAGCCAAAGCGAGGATTTCTTCGATGGAAAGATGGCCCGGCACAACCGTGATCGGGACCGGAAAAGTGCCGGCGAGCCTGCCCCCCGCGAGATTGGTGACCAGAGGCCCGGGGCCAGAGGGGTCTCTCGAAGCCCCAAGCACGAGCACCCCGATATCCTCGTCCTCCTCGATCAGCTTGGTGATCTCCTGCGACTTCTTCCCCTCGCGCACGATCTCCTCGGGCACGATCGTCTCGAAACCCATGGCCTTCAGCTTGCGCCCGAACAGGCGGAACACCGCCTTCGCCTTGGAATGCCCCTCCTCGCGCGCCGCCTCCTCGACCGCGAGCCACTGAAAATCGACGTCGGGCTCGATGACATAGAGCAGGGCGAGCTGGCCTCCCGTCCTCTGCGTGCGGCTCGCCGCGAAAGCGAGCGCGCTTTCGCATTCCGGCGTCTCGTCGACGACCACGAGGAATTTCCGCTTGTGGCCTTCGGCGAAAATCTGGCGCTTCCGGCGCGCGCTGGCCGCGCTTTCGCTCGGTTTGGGCGGCGACTTTTCGGCCGTTTTCCGTGTCTTTTTCGGCGGTTTTTTCGGCATGGAGCAGGCCCCCGGCGATCGCGCCTTCAGGCAAGGTCGATTGCGTAACGCTTGAGATCGTCGAAAGCGACAACCGCGAGCGTCGCTTCATGGGTCGCGGCGAGAATGACGCGAGGCGCGCGGCCGGCCTCCAAGGCTTCGCGCCAGCGCGCGGCGCACAGGCACCAGCGATCGCCGGGCTTGAGCCCGGGGAAGTCGAAATCCGGTTGCGGCGTCGACAGATCGTTGCCGCGCGCCTTGGAGAAGGCCAGGAACTCGGCCGTGACCTCGACGCAGACGGTGTGCATCCCGAAATCGTCCGGGCCGGTGTGGCAGCATCCGGTCCGGAAGAAACCGGTGAGCGGCCGCTCCGAGCAGGCTTTCAACGGCTCGCCGTAGACGTTGCGCTGCGCCGACAGTGGCTCTTGGCGTCGCTCTAGCATGGCGGGGGATACTGCCCGATGAGGCGCCCTGCGGGAAGCCTCAACGGTGCGGATTGCGGTCGGGGAGCGTCATCGCGTCCGTCTTTCCCCCCAGCAATGCTTGCAGCTGAGCCGGGGTCAGCACCGGGATGGGGGGCCCGGCGTCCTTGGTTTCGAGCACGGCAAGCACCGCCGGCGGGGGTTCGCTCGTGCCGTCCTCGGCGGGGACCGGCGGTTCGAATCCGCCGGACTTGAGCACGGTGTCGCACTCCTTGGGCAGTTGCGCCATCGTGAGCGGCGGCTTTCCCTTCCATGACCCGGAGCCGGGGGGCGCCTGCGCCGTCGCGATCGCGGCCTTCTTCAGCATGGCATACCAATTGGTGAGCTCCTGGCCGCAGCCATTGTCGCCGGAAACGGGCTTCTGATTCTCGCACCCTTCCGCTCCGGGCGGACAGGTCAGCCGCACATGGAAGTGATAGTGGTGGTTCCACCACGGCCTCACCTTGCCGAGCCAAGCCGTGTCCTTGCCGGCCTTCGACGCCTGCGCGCACAGCGCCTTCTTGATCGCCGGGTGCACGAAGATGCGCGCGATTTGCGGATAGGAGGCGGCGCGCTTGATCAGTTTCACTTGCAGCAAGGTGAAGATCTCGGGATCGACGGAGAAGGGATCCTTGAGCATCGACACCGCGGTCATGTCCTCGCGCTCTTGCGGCGTGAGGATGCGGTCGGGCATGGGCGTGAGCCAGATATCGGCGTCGAGCCCGACCTGATGGCTGGTATGGCCGTTCAGCATTGGCCCGCCGCGCGGTTGCGACATGTCGCCGACGAGGAGGCCGGGCCAGCCGTCGAGCGCGTGCGCGTCGCTTGCGAGCCGCTCGAGATAGTCCACGAGGCGCGGGTTGCCCCAATTGCGGTTGCGCGAGAGACGCATCACCTGCCAATCGGGGCCGTTGATCGGCAGCGACACGCCGCCGGCGAGGCAGCCTTTGGCATAGCCGCCGATCGAGCGGGCCTCGAGCGGGGCCGGCTCGCTTGCCGCCCCGAACAGAGCGCGCGCCACCGGAGATTTGGGTTTGGGCGGGCTCTTCTTGGCGGTCTTCGGCTTGGGCTTGGGTTTCGTCGGCGTGGCGACGGTCTGGGGCTGAATCGGCTGCTGAGCAGCGGCCGCGCCGGAGATGATGAGAATAAGGCTTAAGAGAAGCCTGAGCATCGGCCCTCGTCCCGTTCCCCCACGTCGCTCAAAGCCCGCCAAGCCTACCACAAATGATGGCGGCAATTGGAGTGTCTCGCGCAATCGGCGGGCACGGCACGCATGGCGCGAACGTATTCAGCCAATATTCAGGGGTGAGCCCCCAAAATCCAGCGATCGCTCTTGATCGGGAGTAGGCGGCTCCCGACATCCAGACCAGCCGGGCCGGAGGAGAGGCACGGCAGAGAGGGAGATGACGACATGCGGCGCTACCTGCTCTTGGCCGTCTTTGGCCTCGTCTTTTCCATTCCCGGCATCGCTGAGGCTGACGTTGTCGCCAAGATCAACCTGTCCAACCAGCGCATGGCGGTCTTCGTCGATGGCGCGCCGCGCTACAACTGGCCGGTCTCGACGGCGCGGTCCGGCTATCGCACGCCGACCGGATCCTTCAGGCCGACCGCGCTCGTGCGCTACCACCGCTCTTCCATCTATGACGGCTCGCCGATGCCGTATTCGATCTTCTTCCTGCGCGGCTATGCCATTCACGGCTCCTATGAGATCAAACATCTCGGGCGCCCCGCCTCGCATGGCTGCGTCAGGCTCCATCCCTCGAACGCTGCGGCGCTCTATTCGCTCGTCCAGCGCTACGGGACGGGAAACACGCTCATCAAGATCAGCTATTAGCGGCAGCCCGCGCCCGATCTAGCGCCCGCAGTCCGACGGCGCCGGCGCCCCGCGGAAGCGGTCGCCCATCCAGGCAAGCGCTTGGCCCGCGCTGTTTCGGGCGGCGAAGGTGTGGCTCACGCCGGGAAGCAGGACGAAGCGCACGCGCGTCCCCTGCTTGCACAAGTGCTGGGCGAATCGCTTGGTGATCTCCGGTCTGACCGTGGTGTCGGCCGTGCCTTGGGCGATGAACACGGGCGCGCCTGCCGGCGCCTGTCCGGGCGTGTTCTTCTGCATGATGCCCCGCCACGGCTCGGTCTCGGTCGGATCGGCTTTGAGGAACTGGATGCGGTTGAGCGGCTGCTCCGCCTTCTCGATGGCCGAAAATTGGGCCAGCGACTCGATGCAATCGTGGGCCATCTGCTGATACGGCCCCATGGCGGCGGGCTCGACCATGCTTGAGATGGGAATGTTGTAGAGCTTCGACCACGAATAGATCGTCATCGCGGTCAGCTCCTTGCCGGTCGAGGTCGTCTTGTCGGCATCGAACAGCTCGGCGAGATAGGTGGCGGGCGCCGCCGCCGCAACGCCCACGAGCTTGAGCTCGGGCGCATAACTTGCCGCAAGCTCGCCGGTATAAAGCGCGGCGTGGCCGCCCTGGCTGTGACCCCACACCGCGAACCGGTTCGAGGCGCCCGAGCGCGGCAGGTCGCGCGCCGCGCGCACCGAATCGAGCACGGCGCGTCCTTCGCTCACGCCGATGAGATAGGGGTGGACCTGGCCGGGCACGCCGAGACCGGGATAGTCGGTGGCGACCACGACGTAGCCCTGCGCCAGCATGTTGGCCAAGCCCCAGATCATGCCCGAGACGTCGGGCATCAGCGAGGGCGCGCAAGGCTCGACCACGCCGCTCGTCGGATGGGCCCAGGCGATGACGTTGCGGCCGCCTTGCGGCGCGTTGCCGGGCGGGATGAAGATCGCGCCGGAGACGGCGATCGGCTTGCCGTTGAGCCCGGTGGAACGGTAGAGGATACGGAAGGCGTCGCCCCCGCCGGGCCCGCCGCCCTGAAGCGGCCAGACCCTGATGATCGAGCCGGGCTTGCCCCCGATCTCCCCGGGCTTCACGTCATAGGCGGCTTCCGCCGTTTGTGCGGGCCCAAGGCCGAGGCCGAAGGCAAAGGCGGCCTTGGCCGCGAGGCGCAAGCAGGTTCCAATCGACGGCATTTCGTCCCCCCGGGTGGATCAGGCGTAAGGCAAGGGCGGCGATCATAGCCGCAAACCCGGGCCTCTCGGCAAGCTGGCGGAAGCCTTGCCTACCCGCGACGTAACCATTTCATTCTGCCGTCATTCGAGGCAAAATCGGTACCGGAACGTCAAATCGCAGGCGCCCGCGCGGCGGCGCGGGCCGTTTCCAAGCGGGGACCATCAGATGAAATCAGCCACAGCCACGCTGGACGCCCTTATCGGCCGCGTCGGCGACATCGCGACGCCGTTCTCGATCGAACTGCCGGACGGGCAGAAGAGAAACCTCGGGCGGGGAGAGCCGGAATTCTGCGTGAGCCTCCGCAATGAACGGGGGCTCCGCGCCCTTCGCAGCCTCGACGAAGCCAACGTCTCCGAGGCCTATCTCGCCGGCGATATCGACATCGAGGGCGACATGCTGAAGCCGTTCAAGCTGCGCCAGCATTTCGACGACCGTCATCCGCTGGTTCTGGCCTGGCGGTTCATCGAGCCGGCTCTGTTCGGACAGGTCTATACCAACAAGCGGGCGATCGCCTCGCACTACAACGCCGACCCCAAACTGTTCCTGAGTTTTCTCGATCCGATCTTTCCCGCCTACAGCCAGGGCGTCTACCTCAATGACGACGAGCCGCTCGCCAAGGCGCTCGAGCGGAAATTCGATTGGGCCATCGAGAAATGCGAGCTTGGCAAGGGTAAGAGGGTGCTCGAGATCGGACCGGGCTGGGGCGCGTTCGCAAGTCACGCGCTTCAGACCGGCGTGAACTTCACCGGTATCACCAACTCGGAAGTGTCGCAGTCCTACTTGCGCTCCAAGTTGGCGAATTTCGGCGATCAGTTCGACATTCTGCTCACCGATTTCTACCAATTCGAGCCGAAGGAGCCGTTCGACGCCATCGTCATCATGGGCGTGATCGAGCATCTGCCCGACTATGAGCGCGTGTTGAAGAAATTCTCGCGCCTGCTCAAGCCGGGGGGCCTCGTGTTCCTCGACGGCAGCGCCGCCAAGAAGAAATACGAGCTCTCGACCTTCATGGTGCGCCACATCTATCCCGGCAATCACTCCTTCCTCGTGCTCGACGATTTCATCAACAAGCTGGGCAAGACCGACCTCGAATTGATGGAGGTCCACAACGATCGCTGGAGCTATTTCCTCACCTTCCGCCAATGGGCGCGGAACCTGGAAGGAAGCGCGGATTTCGTGCGGCGGACCTTCGGCGACTTCGAGTTCCGCAAATTCAGGCTCTATCTGTGGGGCGCCGCCAACGAGTTTCTCGCCCGCAGTCTCGATTGCTACCGCACCATCCTCTACAAGCCGAAGGAAGTCGCTTAGCGGATTGAACTTCCTTTATCGCCGGTTAGCCAAGGCCGCTTCGCTGCCTTGACCCATTTTCGGGGTCGGGCGAGGGTCTGCGCTCAAAAAAGGGAGAAACGACCATGCCCCATCATTGCAAACATTGCCGGACTGCGCCTGAGGCCCCGACGCGACGCCAACTCATGACGGGTGCGGCGGCGCTTGTTGCCGCAAGCGCCTTGTCCGCCGGGCGCGCCAAAGCCGGGGCGGACACGATCGTGACGCCCCAGAACGTAATCCCGCCAGCCGCGGCGCTCGACCGGCTGATGCAAGGCAACGCCCGCTACGCGGCCAACGCGCCGAATGAGAGGGACTTTTCCCACGACCGTGCCGAGCGCGCGACGGCGCAATATCCGATCGCCGCTGTCCTCAGTTGCGCCGACAGCCGCGTCTCGCCCGAGCTTCTTTTCGATCAGGGTCCGGGCGACATCTTCGTGGTGCGTCTCGCCGGCAATTTCCTCGACGACGACGGCTTTGCCAGCCTCGAATATGCCGTCAAGTTTTTGGGCGCGCCGCTCGTCATGATTCTCGGCCACACCAATTGCGGCGCGATCGACGCGGCGATCAAAGTGGTCAAGGACCGGATCGAGCTCCCCGGGCATCTGCCCGAGCTCATCAAGTCGATCGAGCCCGCCGTTATCGCCGCGCATGGCCGCCATCCGAGCGATCTGCTCGCCGCCGCCACCGAGGAGAACGTTCGCCTCAACATGAAGCGGCTGGTCGACAACGAACCGATCATGACCGAGCCGCTCGCCGCGAAGAAGCTCGCGATCGCCGGCGGCGTTTACGACATCGCCACGGGCAAGGTAAACTTGCTCTAGCCGAAACGGAGGAACGCGCGGGCGCTCGATGGAAGGGACCTTGGAGCGCTGGCAGTCGGAAAAGACCGCATCCTACCTGTCGGGCGCGGTGGCGCGCGCCGAGCGCGACCCGAAGAAGGCGGCGCTGTTCCGGCAGATGGCCGAAGCGGCGGAAGAGCAGGCCGGCATCCTCGCCAAGGATCTCGGCGCGGTCCCCGCCTTTCAGCCGTCGCTCAGGTCGCGGCTGACCGCCTTTCTCATCGGCATCTTCGGCGCGCGCGCCATGCGCCACGTGCTCTCCGCCTCGAAGGTCCGCGGCGTGTCGGTCTATCGCGCCAAGGCCGAAGCGGAAGGCCATCCCATGCCGACCTCGGTCGAGGAGGTCGGTCAGCGGCACAAATCGATGGGCGGCGGCACGCTTCGCGCCGGCGTGTTCGGGGTCAATGACGGGCTGGTCTCCAATACCTGCCTCGTCATGGGCGTGGCCGGCGCCGCGGCCGAACCTTCGGTTCTCGTCTTGACCGGCGTCGCCGGCCTTCTCGCCGGCGCCTTCTCCATGGCCGCGGGCGAATATGTCTCGATGCTGTCGCAGAAGGAGATGTTCGAGCACCAGATCGCGCAGGAGAAGGACGAGCTCGAGCGCTATCCCAAGGAGGAAGCCGAGGAGCTCGCGTTGATCTACGAAGCGCGCGGCATCCCGCTGGCCCAAGCACGCGACGTCGCCAAGAAACTGATCGCCAATCCTGTGAAGGCCCTCGACACGCTCGCCCGCGAGGAGCTCGGCCTCAATCCCGACGATCTCGGCTCGCCGCTCGGCGCCGCCATCTCCTCCTTCATCATGTTCTCGATCGGCGCGAGTCTGCCGATCATACCCTTCCTGCTCGGGCTGCCGCGCGGGGTGGAGATCGCGGCGGCGATTTCCGGCGTGGCGTTGTTCGTGGTCGGCGCGGTCTTGAGCCTGTTCTCGGGGCGAAGCGCGCTTGTCGGCGGCGCGCGCATGCTTGCGATCGGCAGCGCGGCGGCGGTGGCGACCTATTTCATCGGCTCCCTGTTCAACGTCTCCGGGATTTGAGCGAAAGCGGGCGCGTCCCATGCGGCTCGGCGAGATTCTCGAAAGCATCAAGCAGAGGCTCGGCGTCGCGCCGGGGCGTGCGCCCGCGCCGATCACGTTTCCCCGCGCGGCAGGCGCGATCCCGGCAGGTCCCATCCCCGGCTCGCGGCTGACGCCCGACTTCGTGCGCGCCATCGGCCGCTTCGCTTATCTCTGGGGCTGGCCGCTCGTGAATGTCTACAACCGCTATTGGACGCAAGGCTGGGTCAAGACCCAGACCTTCCTCGTCGGCGGCGTGGCGCCCATCGGGCCCGTCAATCACCTCGCCATGCTGACGGGATACAACGAACCCGGCCAGCGCTACATCACCTGCCCGAGCCAGGACCTGATCTACGGTTTCGGCGTGCTCGATCTGTCGCGCGATGCGGTGGTGGTTCAGGTGCCCGATTTCGGCGAGCGCTTTTTCGTGTTCCAGGTCACCGATCACAGGACCGACGCCTTCGGCGGCATGGGCGCGATGTACGGCACCAAGCCCGGCTTCTATCTGCTCGCCGGCCCCGACTGGAAGGGCGCCGTGCCTGCCGGCATCAACGCCACGTTCCGCGCCTCGACCAATCTCGGCTGCATCATCCCCCGCGTGTTCCAGGCCGACGATCCCGCCGACAACGCCGCCGTCCAGCCGTTGCTCCGCCAGATCATGGCCTACCCGCTCGCGAAGTTCGACGGCGCGATGAAGGAGAAGGACTGGAACGACATCATCCCCCTGCCGTGGAAGACGCTCGACAACGAGGAGTGGCGCTGGGTCAAGCCTGAAAGCTTCTTCGAAACTCTGCCGCGCGTGCTCGATCTCTGCCCGCCGCTGCCGGGCGAGGAAGCGCTCTATGCGCTGTTCGGCTCGATCCTCGCCGCCGCGCACGAGGACAGCGCGCTGCACGACACGCTGACGGAGGCGGCGGCCGAGGCCGACGCGGCGCTTGTCGCGCCGCTGCTCGAGTTCCGCAATTTCGGCGTGAGCCTGCCGCATCACTGGACCACGGTCTTGAACAGCGCCGAGTTCGGCACCGACTACTACACGCGGACCGCCGTGGCGAAGTCGAACATCTTCATCAACCGGCCGCGCGAGACGCGCTATTTCTATCAGGACTGCGACCGGGACGGCGCGCGGCTCGACGGGTCGAAGCGCTACACCGTGACCTTCGCGGAGCTGCCGCCGGTCAAGGGCTTCTGGTCGATCACCGCCTACGACCGGTTCCACTTCCTCGCGCCGAACGCGCTCAACCGCTTCTCGCTCGGCACCAAGAGCCGCGACCTGCGCATGGGAGAAGACGGCGCGCTCACCGTCTATGTGCAGAAGGAGCGCCCCGAAGCCGACAAGGTGCCGAACTGGCTGCCCGCCCCCGACGGTCCCTTCTCGCTCTATATCCGCGCCTATTGGCCGCTTGCCCCGATCTCAGAAGGACGCTGGACGCCTCCGCCCGTCGTCCCGGCCTAGCCGGAGGCACGCTGCCGCGCGGTCCGCGCGCGCTCGACGGCCCCGAAGAGGAGCGTGAGCGCGGCGCCGAGGACGAGCATGCCGGCAAGGAAGAGCAGCGCCGCGGTGAACGATCCCGTTTCCTCGCGCAACACGCCGATGAGCGGCGGCCCGACCAGCCCGCTGACATTGCCCATCGAATTGATCAGGGCGAGACCGGCGGCGGCGCCGGTTCCGGCGAGGATCGAGGTCGGCAGCGACCAGAACGTGCTGACCGCGGCGTAGGTGCCGGATGTCGCCAGAGTGAGCGCGACCAGGATCAAGGCGAGCGAGAGCGGCGCCGCCGACCAGGCGAAGGCAGCGCCGCCGACGAGGAGCGCCAGCGCGATATGAAAGATGCGCTCGCCGGTCCGGTCCGAATGCGCGCCCCACAGCACCATGGTAATGGTGGCGAAGAAATAGGGGATCGCGGTGGCGAAGCCGATCGCAAGCGGCGACAGGCCGTAACTCTGAATCACTTGCGGCATCCAGAAGCTCATGCCGTAGAGCCCGATCACCATGCAGAAATAGATGAGACCGAGCGCGAGCACGCGCGGCCGCGTCAGCGCCTGACCGAGATCCGAATAACCCACGCTTCGCGCCGCGTCGGCCTCGGCGGCGAGCGTGTGCGACAACGCCTGGCGCTCTTCCGGGTCGAGCCAGCGCGCCTTCTCCGGGCCGTCGTCGAGGAAGCGGAGCGCGACGAACCCGAGCACGACCGCGGGCACGCCTTCGATGATGAACATCCACTGCCAGCCTTTGAGGCCGAGGAAACCGTGCATCTCGAGCAGCGCGCCCGAGATCGGGCCTCCGACCATGGTCGCGAGCGGTATCGCGGCCATGAACAGGGCGACGATCCGCGCCCGCTCCCGCGCCGGAAACCAATAGGTGAGGTAGAGGATGATGCCGGGGAAGAAGCCGGCTTCGGCCACCCCCAGCAGGAAGCGCATGAGGTAGAAGCTCGTCTCTCCCGAGACCAGCGCCATGGCGGTCGCCGCCAGCCCCCAGCTCACCATGATGCGGGCGATCCAGATGCGCGCGCCGAAGCGCTGCAAGGCGAGATTGCTTGGAACCTCGCACAGAATGTAGCCGACGAAGAAGATGCCGGCGCCGATGCCGAAGATCGAGGGCGTGAAGCCGAGATCGTCGTTCATGGCGAGCGCGGCGTAGCCGACATTCACCCGGTCGAGGAAGTTGACCGCGTAGCAGAGGACGAGAAAGGGAATGAGACGGCGCGACGCCTTGGCGATCGCCGCTTGCTTCGCCGCCCCCGCAGTCACCCTTAGCCCTCCGCCGTCCCGGGGCTCGCCCCTGAGCCCGATGCCGCCCTCACATGGACGACCCGCGCGCGGGGGGCAAGGGCGAAAAGATTTCGGCGGAACGAGCGCCGCGCGCGTGGCGATGGAGTATCCTCAACCTTGCGGAGCAAACTGATTCGGAGACCGACCCATGGCCATTCCCCTCGATGCCGCCGCCGCGGCCTTGCGCGAAGCGATGCGCGAGACGGTCAAGCGTTATTCGCTCTGGTACCTGTTGCAAGGGATCTTGATGGTGGTCGCGGGCGCGCTCGCGCTGTTCTATCCGCTGCTCGCCTCGGTCGCCCTGATCTATCTGCTCGCCTGGGTGCTGATCGTGAGCGGCGCGGTCCAGGCCATCGGGCTGATCGGCGCGCGCCATGTGCCGCATTACTGGCTTCAACTGATCTCGGTCGTCCTCGCCATCCTCATCGGCGTGCTGCTTCTGCGCCAGCCCGACAGCGGCCTCCTCATCATGACGCTGCTCCTGATCGTGTTCTTTATGGTCGAGGGCCTCTCCAAGATCATCTTCGCGCTCACCATCAGGCCCTTCCCCAATTGGGGCTGGGTGCTCGCGAGCGGTCTCGTCGGCGTCGTGCTCGGGGTCTACTTGCTGTTGAACATGCCGATCAGCGCCGAATGGGTGCTCGGCGCTCTGCTCGGCATTCAGCTGATCTGCGAGGGGGCGGCGCTTGCCTACCTCGCCTGGCAGGTCCGGACCGCTTGAGGTTGCGCCTTGAGCCTCGCAAGCGAGGCTCAAGGGACGGCGCGACGCTCTAGCGCCGTGGCGCCTCGGCCGTCTGGATATAGCGCCCGTAGACCCAGCCGACCTCCGCGGTCGCGGGGTCTGCGACCTGCACCCAGCTTCCTTTGCGGCCGGTCACGCGAAGCCTCGAACCCTTCTCGGCCACCCGCAACGTGTCGGCGGTCGAGGAGGGCGCGGCGCGAAGATTGGCATAGTTCGTGAGCTCGACCCATTCGTCGCTATCGGTCGGCAGCGAAGTCTCGGCGCTCCCGGGCGGCGGGTCCTCTTCCGCGACTTCCGCCACGGGGGCTTGCGCCTGCTCCGCCGGCTCAGGCTTCGCCTCGGCGAGGTAAGGCGCCTTGGCGGGCGCCTCGGTCGCCTGGATGGGCATCTGGCGGCCGGTGACATCCTCTTTCAGGATCTTGAGCTTGGCCTCGAGGTCCTGGAGGCCGAGCTTTCTCGCCCGCTCGTACCAGGCTTCCGCCTCTTGCGGGTCCGGCTTGATGCCGTGTGCGCCGATCTTGGCGATGAACTCGGCATCGAAGGTGGCGCCGAGGAGAAGCGCCGCCTCGCCGCTGCCGGCCTCGGCCGCGCGCTTGAAATAAGCCCGCGCGCCGGCGAAGTAGCCCACGTCGATCATCTTGTGGCCGTGAGCGATCAGGTCGGAGATACGTCCCACCTCGTCGGAGCGCAGCACGAGCGCCGCCTTCGGATCGGGCAAGATATCGAGCCGCGTCGTCGTGTTGGCGAGGATCGTCCCGTCGGCGGCCATCAGCGTCACGCCGATGTCGGTGCCGCCCGACGCCGTCTGCGGCAGCTTGAGGGTCAGGTCGCCGACCTCGTCGGGCGTCAGGTTCCACTCGGTGGTGCCGTAGGGGCGCCCCTGGCTGAAGGTGGCGCCCACGGGCATGGCCCGGATGGCGATCACGCTTCGCGGCGGCAACGCGCCGTCGGCATCGATGGTGATGGCGAAGGGAACCTCCTCGCCCGACTTCGCCGCGATCTGGCCCGGCGCCGTGAGCGCGACCTCGACCTTGGCCGGGGCGGCCTCCGGCTCCGGCGCCACGAGCGCCGGTTGGGGCGCGGGTTGGAAGGCGGGAACGGGCGCCAGCGCCGCGAGCTCGCTGGCGCTGAGCGGCGCCCGATCGGTGAATTTTTGCGCGTCGCTGTGCCCCGGGATGGTGATCACGCCCTGCCACAGCAGGGCGAGGATGGCCGCCGTCGGGATCAACGAGATGAGAATGGCGGCGACCAGGAGACCCTGGCCCGTGGACGAGACGCGCGCTCTGGCGCGCTCGGCGATGTACCCCGGAGCGACGGGCTCGGCGAGAGGCTCGTCGGGGTCTTCGCCGAGGAGCCTCTGCCCCTCGGGAGCGAAGCGCTCCGCCATTATGGTCGGTGTCGGCTCCGCAGTGGCTGGCTGAGCCGCCAGCCGCTCGGTCAGGTTGGTCGGCCTGACGACGATGTCGGATGGACTGAGCATGAAACCCTCCTACGCATCACAACAAGAGAGTCAGTTTCTGAAAGTCAGTTCTGTTTGCGCCCCTTGTTCCACTCGAGGAACGCCCGGAACAGATCGGCGCGCTCGGCGTCCGAGATGGGCGCACCGCGCGCCGTGCTTGCCTCGGCGAGAAACGCGTCGAAATTGCTGCGCGAGGCGCTGCTCGTCGGCTTCGACGCGGCCTGGTCGATCCAGGCTTGCGCCAGCGGCGAACGGTGCCAGCCCTCGAGCGTCGCCGCGAAATTCACGTCCCGCCATTTCGGCTGGCGCGGCGCGGCGAGGAAGTCGTCGAATTCGGTGAAGAAGCGCTCGACGAACTTGCCGATCTTCTTGTAGCGGATGGAGTCGCTCGGCCAATTGAACGACACCAGAACGGCGCAGACCGAGAGCGTGTCGACCCGCGTGCCCTCCGGCACCAGCGCCGGATAATCGTCATGGGTCAGCGTCGCAGGGTAATACTCGTCCTCCAGCGTCTTGGCGTAGGGGACGGGAAGCAGCTTCAGTCCCGCCGCGTCCTTGAGGTTGGTGAAGGCCGGCGCGGGTTTGCCCGTCACCAGAATGGTCGCCGCGATCTCGCCCGACTTGAGCTTCTCGATCGCATCGGCATCGCCGAGATTGACTTCCTGCGCATCGACGCCGAGCGCGGCGAAGATCAGCCGTCCGGTAATCTCGGTGCCGCTGCCCGGCGCGCCGAAGTTCACGGGTTTCCCGTTGAGCTCCTTGATGTCGCTCACCTCCGAGCGCACCAGCACGTGCATCTCTTCGTTGAACAGCTTGGCGATATAGGCGATCCGCTCCTTGAGGTTCGGCCCGAGCTCGCCGGTGCGGTCGAAATGCTTGAGCAGATTGGCCTGGGTGATGCCCATATCGACGCCGCGCAGGAACATGACGTCCTTGATGTTCTGCTCCGGCCCTTTGCCCACGATGGGGAGGACGCGCAGATTGTCGCCGTCGTCGAGCACGTCGGCGAGGTCTTGAATGACGGCAAGGTCGGTGCCGCTCGGGCTCCCCGCCATGATCGTCACCACGTTCTCGTTCATGCGCGAGCGGAAACTCTCGCGCGTGCTTTGCGTGGCGGTGTTGGCTTCGGCGTGTGCCCGGTCTGTGACGCTTGGCGCCGCCACGGCGGCGCCGAAGATCAAGCAGAATCCGCAAGCAAGGGCGATACGCATGACAGGCCCCTCTTCATCTCGGCGCGCTTCCCTTGTGACTCCGGCAAAGCCCCGCTCAAGCGCGCCCACGCGCGGGGTGGCCGGTTACGCTCCGGGATCTGTGTCGCTCGGGAGAAGGGCGCCCTGATGCCTCTCGTCCAGCACCGTTCCGCCGATCGTGCCGCAATCCCTCCGCGGCA
>JBFWTF010000038.1:0-15302 GCA_050247995.1 Methyloceanibacter sp.
GTTGGCGGCGGCGAAGGCCTCGCCGCCGGTCATGCACTAGGCGATGATCTCGGCGGCTTCCCGGTAGGATTGGCGTTCCGGCGCGCGGCCCGAAACCCGCTCCTGCACGAGATTGACGGCGGTGAGCTTGACGGCCTCGGGCACGAGCTTGGGGTGGAGATCGACCGAGCGGAGAGCGGTGTCGAATTCCCGGAGTTCGGGCGAGCGGCCGAACAGGCCGAAGAACCCGATCGAGAGCCAGCGCCGCGCCATGCTCATCGCGCCGGCGTAAGCTTGAGGATCCTGCCGTTACCCGCATCGGTCAGCGCATAGAGAGCGCCGTCGGGGCCTTGCGCCACGTCGCGGATGCGGCTGCCCAATTCTATGCGCTCTTCGCCCACGACTTTTTCTCCATCGAGCTCGAGCCGGGTGATCGATTCCGACGAAAGCCCGCTCAAGATGAGATTGTCCTTCCAGCCGGGAAGGAGGTCGGCGGTATAGAAGGCGATGCCCGAGGGCGAGATCACGGGATTCCAGTGGTAGACGGCGTCGGCGAATTCCGGGTGCTCGGGGGGATCGGGGATGTCCGTGCCGTCATAATGCTTGCCCCAGCTCACGACCGGCCAGCCGTAATTCTTGCCCGCTTCCGGGATGTTGAGCTCATCGCCGCCGAACGGGCCGAACTCGGCCTCCCACAATTTGCCGGTGACGGGGTGAATGGCCGCGCCTTGCGGATTGCGGTGACCGTACGACCAGATCTCCGGCAGCTTGCCCTCCTGGCCCACGAAAGGATTGTCCGAAGGGATCGAGCCGTCGGGATTGATGCGCACCACCTTGCCGAGATCGCTCGCGAGGTCCTGGGCCGGATCGAATTTGAAGCGATCGCCGAGCGTGACGAAGAGCTTGCCGTCGGGGCTGAAGGCAAGCCGCGAGCCGAAATGGTTGCCGCCGCTGACCTTGGGCTTCTGCTGGAAAATGACCTCGGCATTCTCGAGGCGCCCGTCGCCGAGCGTCCCGCGCGCGACCGCGGTTCCCGCGCCGCCTTCGCCTGCTTCCGAATAGGCGAGATAGACGAGGCCGTTCGCGGCGAAAGCGGGATCGAGCGCCACATCGAGCAGGCCGCCCTGGCCGTTTGCGATCACCTCGGGCACGCCTGCGACCGGTTTGGAGATGGTGCCGTCTTGGGCCACGATCCGCAACCGCCCGCGTTTCTCTGTGACCAGCATGCGGCCATCGGGAAGAAAGGCGAAAGCCCAGGGCCGATCGAGACCGCGCGCGACCGTCTCGACCTTGATTTGTCCGTTTTTGGTCTCGATGAGCTTTCCTTCGGCGGAGCCTTTCCGCGAGAGTGAAAGCGAGGCCGCAACCAAAAGGAGACAGAGCGTGATCAGGATTGCGGGCAAGAAACGCAGTCGTCCCCGATCCGGTTCATTTGCCATCACCCAGCACCTCCTTGCGGCCGCATTGGCTTCTTCACCTTAGATAGGCTTGTTCGCCGCCACCGCCAACGGCATAAGAGGCTCGGTTCTACCGTGTTTGACCTTGGTAAAGCCGTTTTCGGCAACCAAGTAGACCTGAGGTGTCCGGCCGGAAGGAGCCCGCTCTTGCGCCATGTCAAAATTGTCCTGGTTGCGCTCGTGCTATTCGCTCCGGGACTTCATGCCGCCGCGGCGGAGAACGACGCCAACGATGAGATCCGTGCCTTCATTGAACGGGTGAACGAGGCTTCGGCCGATTTCTTCGCCTCGGGCTCCGAAGCGGACGCCCGCGCGAAGGCTCGGGCCCTGCTGGCTTGGGCCTTCGACATGCCGGCCATGGGCAAGGCAGCCCTTGGGTCCTATTGGAACGAGGTTACCGAGGAACAGCGCCAGGAATTCATGCAAGCCTTCGAAGACGACGTCATCAGCGCCTATCTTCGCCGTATGCGGCCCGCAGGCGCGCGTTTGGTTTTTGTCGGACTCCGCCCGCCCGCCGACGGCCATTACTATGCGGCCAGCCGGCGCTCCATCAACGGCAAGGAGGACCAGACGTGGATCTGGCGGCTGCGGCCCGAGGACCGGTCCTTTCGCATCGTCGATGTCCTGCTCAACGGGCGCAGCGCCGTGGACACAGAAAGGCAGGAATATGCTTCGGTGTTGAAGAGCAATAACGGCGACTTCGACGCGTTGATGTCCTTCATGCGCAAACGCGCGGCACAGTGAGCAAATCACCCATGGCCCCCAAGCCTCTCGTCGCTCTCGACAATGTCAGCCACAGCTTCGACGACGGGCGCATCGTCGCGCTCAAGGATGTCAACCTGACCATCGCCGAGGGCGAGTCGGTGGCGATCGTCGGAGCGAGCGGCAGCGGAAAATCGACGCTCATTCTCCTGATGTGCGGCATCAGGGTGCCGACCGCCGGCCGCGTCCTGTGGCAGAACGAGCCCGTCATCGCTCCCGAACAATGGACGGCGCTGCGGCGCTCCGAAATCGGCATCGTCTTTCAGGAGTTCAATCTGTTTCCGACCCTGACCGCGCGCGAGAATATCGAGGTGGCGATGTTCGGCACGGGGCGCGGCGGCGGCGAGCGGCGGCGCCGGGCCGAAGCGGCGCTCGCGACCGTCGGGCTTGCGCAGCGCGCCGAGCACCTTCCCCACGAACTCTCCGGCGGCGAGCGTCAGCGCGTCGCCATCGCGCGCAGCATCATCAACGATCCCAGCCTGATTCTTGCCGACGAGCCGACCGGCAATCTCGACAGCGCCAATGCGGTGGCGATTCTCGATCTTCTGTTCGAGCTCAAGCGCGCGCGCGGGGCCTCGCTCGTCATGGTCTCGCATGAGCCGAGCTACGCCAAGCGTTGCAGTCGGCAGATCAGGATCAAGGACGGTCATGTGCATGACCAGGGGGCCGCCCAGGTCTTGGAGCCCGCGCGATGAACCATCTCGGACTCGCGTTCCGCAATCTCAAGCGAAGGCCGGCGCGCTCGGTTCTTACCGTGCTCGGCGTGGCGCTCGCCGTGGGCAGCTTCATTACCCTCTACGGCCTGTCGCGCAGCGTCGGCGAGAACGTGCAGCAAAGCTTCGAGGAGCGCGAGGCCGATCTGACCGTGAGGCGGCGCGGCGTCGCCGAGCCATTCGGCGGGACCATGCCGCAATCGACCGTGGGCGAGATCGCCAAGGTTCCGGGCGTGGCCGCCGTCTCGGGTCAGCTCCTGAGCTTCGCCGCGACCGACAACGACGATCACGTTCTTGCCTTCGGCTGGGTGTCCGACAGCTTCTTTTGGTCAACCGTCCCTCTCGTCGATGGCCGGCTGCCCAGCCCGGGCGAGAAAAGGGTCGCGCTGATCGGCAAGGACATCGCCCTCGCATTGAACAAGCATGTCGGCGACGACATCACCCTGCTCGGCGACAAGTTCCGCATCATCGGCACCACCAATTACAACTCGGTCATCAATCGCAACGCCGTCATCGTCGAGCTCGCCGATCTGCAAGAGCTGACCTTCCGCAACGACGCCGTGACCTACATATCGGTCAAGCTCGACCGTCCCAGCAGCCCCGACCAGGCCGAACGCGTCGCTCAAGCCATCGAGGCGCTCGGTGAGCTGACCGTCACCAAGAGCGCTGACGTGATGCGCAACGACAGTCTGATCGGCCTGCTCAGCGCGGTCTCGACCTCGATGGCGTGGGTCGCGCTGCTCATGGGCGTGCTCATGGTGCTCAACACGCTGCTCATGGCGGTGCTCGAGCGCACCCGGGAGATCGGCATCCTGTCGGCCATCGGCTGGTCCAAGCAGCGCGTCATGGGGGCGCTTGTGATCGAGGGCTTCATTCTTTCGGCGCTTGGCAGCGCCGCCGGCATTGTGCTCGGTTTTGCCGGAGCGCGGCTCTTGAGCGCCATCCCGGCCATCGGGCGCTATGTTGCGGTGAGGCCGACGCTGGGGCTGATCGTCGCGACGGCGGCGGCGGCCATCGTTCTCGGCATTCTCGGCTCGTTCTATCCCGCCTTTGTCGCCACGCGGCAAAGCCCAGACGCGGCGCTCGAACGCGCATAACGCTCAGCCGCGGCCGGCCTTGACCCGGAGGCCCGGCGCCGGGCGCTCCACCACGACTTCGCGGCGGAAGCGGTAGAGCCGCGCCGGCCGCCCTCCGGTCGCGGTCGAGACGTTTCCCGTCGCCTCGACCAGCCCGCCTTGCTCGACCAGCCTGCGGAAATTCTGCTTGTGCAGGAGCGTGCCGGAGATGGCTTCGACGGTTTTTTGCAGGTCGTAGAGCGTGAACTCGGGCGGCAGCAGCTCGAACACGACCGGGCGGTATTTGAGCTTGCCGCGGAGCCGGCCGAGCGCGGTGGCAAGGATGCGGCGATGGTCGAAGGCCATCGGCCGTCCCAGCTCCGGCAGCGCCGTCCATTTCTTGGCGGCAGGGCGGCCGTCCCGTTTGGCCTCGGCGACAAGCCCCGCTTCATAGAGAAGCTCGTAGCGCTCGAGCACTTTCTCCTCGTCCCACGCCCCGCCGATGCCGAAGCTGATCCTGAGCCGCTCCTGCCGGCGGAGCGGGCGTAAGGGCTCATCGGCCAGGGGCGGGCGCGCCGCCCATTCCTTCAGCCGCGGCTCGATCTCCTCGGTGAGAATGTCGGGCTTCCCCTCGCGCCAATCCTCCCACGGAAAATAGGCGTACCAGGGCGACCAGTGCGAGCCGAGCAACCCATCGCCCGCGCCCCGGGTCAGGGCGAGGTAACCGACCGAAAGCATATGCGCTCCGCCGGGCTCGGCATGACGCCCGCGGTCGCCGAACGTATAGAGCTGCTCGACATAGCCGAGATCGAGCCCGGTCTGCCGCTTGACCCATTCGCGCAAGCCGATCTCGAGCGTGCGATGGGCGCGCGGCGCGAACGGGCCGAAGGGAAGCGCGTCCCACTTGCCCGATCCCGCCGTTCCGGCGCGCACGACGAGGATATGCGGATGGCCGTCGCGCACGGTGACGATGGCGGCGTTGAGCCCGAGTTCGATTTGGGGGTTGTCGCTTTGCGGCTTCTGTGCCGCGTCGGTCTTGCGTCCCGGCGCGGCCATGGCTCAAGCGGCGATGAGCGCGGGCAGGGCGAACACGTCGGCTTCGTCCGCGATGCGCCCGCGGCCGATATCCTCGACCGCGGCGATCATGCGCCCGTCCCGCGCCAGGATCTCGTCCGCGAGCGCGACGAGGAGCCGGTTGGGATAGGCGGTGGGCGAAGCGCGCCGCAGCGCCCAGGCAAGCTCATGCTCGGTGCCTTCGCGGTTGAGCGCGCAAAGCGAGATATAGGCCGCCGCCGTCGAACGGCTGATTCCGGCCCAGCAATGGATAAGGAGCGGCGCCTGCCGGTCCCAATCCCGCGCGAAGCGGATGAGGTCGTCAACATGGCCGATGGAGGGGAGCACGAGGCCCGGCTGCGGCTCGCAGATATCGTTCATGGCGAGCTTCAGATGCCGGTCGGGACCGATCCCCACCGGCGTCGGGATCGGCGTGTCGCCGTTGATGAGGGTCACCAGATGGCTGACCCTGGCATCGGCGACCGTCACCTCGACGAGGCTCAAAGGCGCGACGTAGATCGTTTCGGAGTTCATGGCCGGCGGCACTTTAGCTGCTTCTGTGGCCAAATTCAGGGTGTCCATGTCTCTCCAATCGCTCTCCGCGCCACGTCGCGCTCGCCGCTCGCATTATCGATGTAACGCATTGAACCGCTTTAGAAATTCTGCCTCGACGCGGGACGCCGGCGATGGCTCCAAGCGCGAAAGACGCGCAACCAGGGGAGCGCTCAAGCCGCGCGGCTGGCCGAAGAACTTCCGCGCCTCAGCCCGCGAGAACCCGGCCAGACCGGTCGCCTCATAATAAGCCGCGATTCTATCAGCGCGCTTGATCAATTTGACGACATTGTCCGGCAGCTCCACCGGCAGCCCGAAACGGATATGCATGGCGGCGAGCAGCTTGGCCTCGAACGCGCGATAGTCGAGCGACAGCGCCGCCTTGAACGGGCTGATCAGGTCACCGATGACATATTCGGGCGCGTCATGGATCAGCGCCGCGAGCCGGAAGTCCCGGCCGAGCTTGGGCTGAAGCTCGGTGGCGATGCGCTCGACGATAAGGCTGTGCTCCGCCACCGAGAAGGCATGCGCGCCGCTCGTCTGGCCGTTCCAGCGCGCCACGCGCGCAAGTCCATGGGCGATGTCTTCGATCTCGATGTCGAGCGGCGAGGGATCGAGCAGGTCGAGCCGGCGTCCGCTCAGCATGCGCTGCCAGGCGCGTGCGCCGGTGCGGACGGGCGTCTTATGAACGGTCCGGGTTCGACTCATCTTGCTCAAGCGGCTCGACGGGGCTTCGCGAGGCATTGACTATTTTCGCAAGAGCGGCCACGAAGACGCTGCCGAATCTCGACGAGGCTCGACTTCGCTGAACGGTGATCGTCGTAGTGCAGGTCAATCGAATCTGTCACTGGGGAGATGCATATGGCAAAACTGGCCAAGTATACACTGTCGCATGACGCCAAGACCAAGCGCTGGGTGCTGACGAACGACGGCAACGGCGAGAAGGTCAAATCCTTCGCGAGCAAGGCGGCCGCGACGAAGGGCGGGGTCTTGGAGAGGGCGGTGGGCAAGTCAGGTTCGGTCAAGATCAAGAAGCGGAACGGCAGGATCCAAGAAGAGCGCACCTATCCGCGGAGCCGCGATCCACGCCGCTCTAAGGGTTAGGTGGTCTCGCGCCGAGCCGTTGGCAAGCGGCGTGGCGCGGGCAGTTGGTCAGGTGGTCGTTCACCATGCCGACCGCCTGCATGAAGGCGTAGATGATCGTCGGGCCGCAGAACTTGAAGCCCCGCGCTTTGAGTTCCTTGGAGATCGCCCGCGACAGCTCCGTCTCGGCGGGCACCTGCCTCATTGCTTTGAAGCGGTTGACGATCGGCTTGCCGCCGGTGAAGTCCCACAGGAACGGCGCGAAGCCCGGACCCTTTTCCATCATGTCGAGCCAGGCGCGCGCCGAGGCGATCGCGCCCTCGATCTTCATGCGATTGCGCACGATGCCCGCATCCCGCATCAGGGTCTCGACTTTCCGTTTCGGGTAGCGGGCGATCCGTTCCGGGTCGAAACCGTCGAAGGCAAGGCGGAAAGCCTCGCGTTTGCGCAGGATGGTGATCCAGGACAATCCGGCCTGAAATCCGTCGAGCACGAGCTTCTCGTAGAGCGCCCGGTCGTCGCGCTCGGGGACCCCCCATTCATCGTCGTGATAGGCGACGTAGAGCGGATCGGTCCCGGGCCACGGGCAACGTGCTTGCGTCTGGCTCATGGGCGCACCTCGCTTGCCGGCACGGCGAAGCTGGCGAAGGCGGGGCGGCGGAGCGCGATGCCGACGCCGCCCGAGCTGAGCTTCTCGCCGCGCGCCACGGCGTCCTCGGCCCGGTCGAGCCGGATGAGCGCAAGCCCTGAGGCTCCGGCGACCGAGCCGAGCGTTCCGATCGAGGCGCCCGCCGCCTCGATGCTCGTGCCGGGGGCCGGAAGGGGACCGGCCCCTTCGACCGGCACGATGCGTTTGCGCGCCGTGCCGCGATGCTCCATGCGCGACACGACTTCCTGGCCGACGAAGCAGCCCTTCGTGAAATCGACGCCGTGGAGCTGGTCGAACAGCGCCTCGTGCGGAAAGGCATCGCCGAAGGCAAAGTCCATGCCGCCTTCCGGCACGCCCTGGCCGATGCGAAAGGCGTGGTAATCCGCTTCGCTCGCCGCCGCGCAACCGAGCTCGGCGGGACCTGAGCCTTGCGCCAGGAAGGCCCGGTAGCCGAGCGCGGCAAGCCTCGGATCGGCGTAGACGATGGCGCCTCGAGGCTCGGCCGGCTTGGCCCCCCAGCAGGCCGCGACACGGCGTGAAGGATCGGGCCCGATCTCGACCGCCGCCCGCAGCCGGTAGAACGCAAGCCGCTTCAGAAGCTCGTCTGCCTTGTCGCGGGCCACGTCGGCGAGGAAGCCGCCGCCCTCGGCCGCGAGGAAGAAATCGAACAGGATCTTGCCTTGGGGCGAGAGGAGGCCGGCATGGACGGCATCTTGCCCTTGCACCTTGCCGATATCGTTGGTGATGAGCCCTTGCAGAAACTTGTGCGCGTCGGCGCCGCCGATCTTAAGGACGGCGCGGGAAGGCAATAGGCTCGCATGACAATGGCTCATCAAAGGTCCATCTGCTAACCAGGGCCACCGACATTTATGGGAGGGGGCTAGGCCCCGCAAGTGAAGCTCTTGGCCGATACCTTCGACCTTGTTTTCAAAGGCGGAACCGTCGTCCGCCAGGACGGCGTCGGGCTTGCCGATCTTGGCGTGAGGGACGGCCGCATCGCCGAGATCGGCACGATCGGCGCGGCCGCGGCCGCCCGGACCATCGACGCCACGGGGCTCCATGTCCTGCCCGGCGTGGTGGACAGCCAGGTCCATTTCCGCGAGCCCGGCCTCGAGCACAAGGAGGACTTGGCGAGCGGCAGCCGTTCGGCGGTCCTGGGCGGCGTCACCTCCGTGTTCGAAATGCCGAACACCAGACCTGCGACGACGAGCGCAAGCGCGCTCGCCGCGAAAGTCGAGGCAGCCACCGGGCGCATGCATTGCGACTTCGCCTTCTTCGTCGGCGCGACGGAAGACAATGTCGGCGAGCTCGCCGAGCTCGAGCGTTTGCCGGGAGCCGCCGGCGTCAAGGCGTTCCTCGGCTCATCGACGGGCGATCTCCTCATCGACGACGAGGCGACGCTCAAGCGCATCCTCGCCACGATCAACCGGCGCGCTTCGTTTCACGCCGAGGACGAGGCGCGGCTGAAGGAGCGCGCCGCGCTCCAGCGCCCGGGCGATCCGTCGAGCCACTACGAGTGGCGCGATCCGCAGGCGGCGATCAACTCGACCGAACGCCTGCTGCGGCTCGCGGCCGCCGCTGGCAAGCGGGTTCACGTGCTCCATGTCTCGACGGCGGAAGAAATGGCGCTGCTCGCGCGCCACAAGGACTTCGCGTCCGTCGAGGTCACGCCGCAGCACCTCACCCTCGCCGCGCCGGAAGTCTACCAGCGCCTCGGCACCAAAGCGCAGATGAACCCGCCGCTCCGCGGCGCGCGCCACCAGGCCGGGCTGTGGTGGGGCATCGAACGGGGCGTGGTCGATGTGCTCGGCTCAGATCACGCGCCGCACACGCTCGAGGAGAAGGCCAAGCCATACCCTGCGAGCCCGTCCGGAATGCCCGGCGTGCAGACGCTGGTTCCGGTGATGCTCGACCATGTCAATGCCGGCCGCCTCACGCTTGCCCGCTTTGTCGATCTGACCAGCGCCGGCCCGCAGCGCATCTTCGGCATCGCCGGCAAGGGCCGCATCGCCGTCGGCTACGACGCCGATCTCACCATCGTCGATCTCAAGCAGGAGCGCGTGATCGAGAACGAATGGATCGGCAGCAAATGCGGCTGGACGCCTTTCTCGGGACGGAAAGTGCGCGGCTGGCCCACGGGCACGGTCGTGCGCGGCGAGCTTGCCATGTGGGAGGGCGAGCTCGGCGAGGCCAAGGGCGCAGCAATCCGCTTCGGCGAAGCGCTGCCGCGCGCCTGAAAAGGCTATTGAAGGAAATAGTGCCAGACGCCGTTCGGCGCGATGCCGAGCCGGTAGTAGCTGTACTTGCCGGCCTTCTTCATCTCCGCCGCGCGCTCGCTGGGCACGATGCGGTAAAGCTCGACCTCCTGCGACGGCGTGAGCGCGGCAAGCCCCGTCTCGGCGAAATAGGGCCACACATACATTTCGTCCGCTCCCTGGCCCACCCTTGCGTAGCCCGAGGACATCACGTTCAGCATGGCGGCGAGGATGTCGCGGCCCGAGCCGTCGGCTGATTCCTTTTTCCACAGGGCGATGGGATCCGAGACCAAGGTTTCGGCCACCATCGGCTTCAGCTCGTTCGATTCGTACACTTGCCGCATATTCTCGATTTCGCCGCTTTGCGCCGCCGTCGCGATCCGCTCCAGCATGCGCTTGACCGGGTCCGGCAGCGCGTTGAAATCGTAGAGCACCTTTGGCGCTTGCCCGGCGCGCACCGTTGCCGCGCCGTGCACGTAGACAAGGGCGGCACTGCCCGCTACCAATGCTGCGAGGGCAATCATGACGAGTTTCTTCCGGCGCTTCATGAGAGGACCCATGCGGTTGCGATCAATCTCGCAGAACGGTGGACGGGCGCAAGAGGGGCGCGCTGATGCGCTTCAGCCGCGCGGCGTGGGCCCGGTGCCCCACGCGATGAGCGAATAGGGCCTGGCTTTGGAGTCGGGCGCGCAAATCGTCCTTACCACGCTTCAGCTCGTGCTCGCCGGCGTCGGCATTGGCGTGCTCATGGCTGCGCCGATCGGGCCGGTCAACGTCCTTGTCATTCAGCGCGCCGTCGCCGGCGGCTTCTGGGCCGGACTCGCCGCGGGCATCGGCGCCGTGCTCGGCGACGGCCTGCTCGCCGCCATCGCCGCTTTCAGCGTCACGGCGATTTCCGACATCGTGAGCGCCAACTCGGGAACCATCCGGCTCGCCGGCGGTCTGCTCCTGATCGGCTTCGGTCTTGCGCTCCTCTTCGCGCGGCCGGCGCTGACCATTCCGGTCGGCCAGAAATCGCATCTCCTCGAGCATATGGGGATCATCCCGCAAACCTTCTTCCTCACCGTCACCAATCCGGGCGCCATCCTCGGCATGGCCGCGATGATCGGCGGTCTCGGCTCGCTGCTCGGCGGCATCAATTATCTCGAAGCCCTGTTGCTCGTCGCCGCGGTGATGGGGGGCAGCCTGGTGTGGTGGCTCGGCCTGTCGGAGCTGATCGCCACGATCCGGCACAAGCTCACCGAAGGCCGCTTGAAGCTTATCAATCGCATCGCCGGCGGCGTGCTGGTCGCCTTCGGGCTGCTTCTGCTGCTCGACGGCTTCTTGTTCAAATTCTAGATGGACCGCGGGCTCAAGCGAGCGGCATGCGCTTGAGCGTGAACTCGCCGTGGCGGATGCGCCGCGAGAGCCCGTTCGTCATCTTCGCCACAGCGTCCTCGCCATAGGCGTCGATCAAGTCGGATAGCGCGGCGAACAGGGCGGCGTTGGCGAGCATCTCGGGCTCGATGCCGTCATGCAGCGCCTCTTCCCACGCCTCGAGGATGTAGCGGAGCGCATCGTGCCCTTGCGCCGCGCCTTCTTGGGGCCGGAGTTCTCGTCTTGCCGGGTTCAATGTCTGACGCCTCTTGTGACGGGCTTGTATAGAGCCACAAGATTTACATTCTCCCACAACGGGCAGGCGGATCAGAGTGAACTAACGGTAAATCTTTAGGGTTAGTCCCCGGCGCGGCCGGAGACGGCAAAGCACGCCGCCAGGCGAGGGATCGGCGAAGTAGCGCCGCTAGTCGGGGGGCTCGGGCTCCTGCGGGCCGGGTGCGTCCCCTTGCGGCGCTGGCGCCGCAGCCTGGTCGCCCGCTGCGCCGCTGCCGGCGTCGGTTAAACCGGTCTCACCGCCCGGGGCGGGCGCGCCTTGATCGGCGTCGGGCGCGGCCTGAGCCGTCCCCTCGGTGGGGGCTTTGCTGGCGAAGGTCGAGTTCTGCGCGAGTGCCGCCGCGATCGTCGCCCCCTCGGTGCTGAAGCGATTGGTGGCGAGCGTGGCCGACTGGGTGCAGGTGCGATAGGTGCGCCGGTAACCGCGATAGCCGTCATTGAAGGCGTTCACGAGCTTGGCGCGGCGCACCGCGGTCGTTCCCTCGTTGCGCAGGATCTCCTTCATCTGCTCGCGCCAGACCTGGCCTTCTTGCGCCCCGCACAGCTCGCGCAGGTAATGGATCGCGCCGAGGATCTCGGCGAGCCGCATCAGCTTGTCGTCATAGGGACGATCATCGGGGGGCGGGGGCGCCGTGCTCTCGCGCGGCACGATGGGAGGAAGATCGTCGGCCGGAGGCCTCGCCTTGCGGGGCTTAGGCGCCGTCTTCGGCTGATCGAAAAACCAGAAAAACTGCGCTTCCGCCGAAGACGCGAACACCATCGAGGCCCAGGCCGCGCCGAAAAGGGCGGCGATGAGCTTTTTTGGCAAGGTTTTGCCCCGTCCCATAGAGTCTGAGTAACGCCGATTTTTGTTGAAATCTAGCCTTCAAGGGCGCCGGAGCCGGTGAGCGGCCGTCCAGATCAGCTCGGCCGTGCCCTCTGTCATCGGGCGCGCCTCGACCTCGTCGAGATGGACCCATTCCGCCGCCTCGGCGTCGCCGCCCGCCTTGAGCACCCCGCCGGTGAGCCTTCCATAAAAAACGGTGAGGCGGCAGGTCCGGTCCGACGCCGCGACCGCGACCCGGTCGAGCACGCCCTCGACATCGGCCTCGATACCGGTCTCCTCCTTGAGCTCCCGGCGGGCCGCCTCGCGCGCGCTTTCGCCACGCTCGAGCTTGCCGCCGGGCAGGCTCCACAATCCCGCCGACGGCGCACGCTTGCGCCGGACGAGAAGAACCTTGTTTTGGGAGAGCACGGCGATGCTGGCGCCGTCGCAATGGCTGAAGCCGGAATTGATGGGCGTATGCTCGTTCATCGTCGCGAATTGAGCTGCCGAGACCTTTATGTGGGGAGCCCCGGGGCCGCCGAACAGGGGCGGCGGTCCCGAAACCAGGGCTTGGAATAGGCGAAGTCTTCGCCGATCATGACCCCCAGTCAGCCACAGGAATCCGCCCGGAATGTGCTCGCGTTACAGCCTGACCGCCCCGCCGGAGGCCGTGCGCGCCTATTTCGGCTATGGCGACACGCCGAACTTCCCCGCCCGCTTCAACATCGCCCCGACGCAAGCCGTCGCCGTGGTCGTTCGCGACAAAGAGGGGCAGCGCCGCTTCAGGCTGATGCGCTGGGGCCTGCTGCCTTCCTTCGTCAAGGACCCCAAGAAGTTCCCGACCCTGATCAACGCCCGCGCCGAGGACGTGCTTCAGAAGCCCTCGTTCCGCCAGGCCATGCGCTGGCGCCGCTGCCTCGTGCCGGCCGACGGTTTCTATGAATGGACCGGGCCCAAGGGCAAGCGCCGCCCCTTCCTCCTTCATCCGCGCGACGCCGGGCTCGTCGCCTTTGCCGGGCTCTACGAGCGCTGGCGCGACGGCAAGGGCGAGGAGATCGACACCGTCGTCATCCTCACCTGTCCCGCCAACGGCGCCATCGCTTCGTTGCACGACCGCATGCCCGCCGTCCTCGCGCCCGGCGATTTCGCAGCCTGGCTCGACGTCACGGAAACGCCGCCCGACGCCGCGCGCGACTTGCTGGGGCCCGCGCCCGACACGCTCTTCGAGGCGATCGAGCTCGATCCCAAGATCAACGATTCGAAACGCGAGGAGCCGGGCATCCAGGAACCGCTCGCGCCGTCCTTGCTTTAGGAGCCGCCTCCCATGCTGCCATCAGAGATCATCGCGCGCTTTCGCATCGACAAGGGTTCGGACTTCAAGCTTCGCGACCGCGACCCCAGGGAGACGTGCGGGCTCGACATCGAAAAGAAGGATGCCAAGGATCTGCTGGCGGCGGGGATCAAGCGCCTGTCCAAACTTCAGGAACGGCTCTACGCCGAAGGGCGCTGGGCCATTCTCGCCGTCCTGCAAGGACTGGACACCGCGGGCAAGGACGGCGTCATCAAGCACGTGCTGTCGGGCATCAACCCGCAAGGCTGCGAGGTGCATTCGTTCAAGCAGCCGAGCACGCTCGAACTCTCGCACGACTTCCTGTGGCGAACGACCGTGGCGCTGCCGGCGCGCGGCCGCGTCGGCATCTTCAACCGCTCCTATTACGAAGAGACCGTGGTCGTGCGCGTTCACCCCGAGCTTCTCGACAAGCAGAACCTGCCCGCGAAGCTCGTCACCTCCGATATCTGGAAGGAGCGCTACGAGGACATCAACAATTTCGAACTGCACCTCGCCCGCAACGGCACCGTGCCGATCAAATTCTTCCTCCATATTTCCAAGGAGGAGCAGTTGAAGCGGCTGCTCGCCCGCGTCGCCGATCCCGACAAGCGCTGGAAATTCTCCCTCTACGACGTCGAGGAGCGCAAGCTGTGGGACAAGCTCATCAAGACCTACGAGGATACGATCCGCAACACCTCGACCAAGCACGCGCCCTGGTATGTCGTCCCCGCCGATCGCAAATGGTTCGCCCGCCTGGTCGTCGCCGCCACCCTGGTCGAGCGCATGGAGGCGCTCGATCTGCAATTCCCCAAAGTTGACGAGGCGCAGTTGAGCGAGCTGAAGAAGGCGGAAGCGGGTCTGCTCGAAGAGGCCAAGGCGGCCGCGCCCTGACCGCTGCCCACCCTAACCGTCGGCGATGACGTGGAGGATGGCGAGGCCGTCATGGCCTTTTGCGCCCACGGTCTGGAGCACGGTCCCGGTGACGCGCGGGTCCGAAGCCGCGAGATCGAGGAAGGCGCGCATACCCTGCACATCGGCGTTGCCGTCCTCATCGAGGATGGCGCCCTCGCGCACGACATTGTCGACGATGATGAGCGAGCCTTTGCGCGCGAGCTTGACCGCCCATTGGAAATAGAGCGGCGTGTTGGGCTTGTCGGCATCGATGAAAACGAGATCGAACGGGTCATCGGCAACGAGTTCCGGCAAGATATCCTCGGCGCGGCCCTCGCGCACGTCGACCATGGCCTCAAGACCGGCGCGGGCGAGATTGGCGCGGGCGACCTTCGCGCAAGCCGGGTTCCACTCGATCGTGATGAGGCGCCCCTCTTGGGGAAGCCCGCGCGCGAGCCAGATCGTGCTGTAACCCCCGAGCGTGCCGATCTCGAGGATGCGCCGGGCGCCGATCGCGCGCGCAAGCAGCATCAGCAGCTTGCCCTGGTTGGGCGCGACATTGATCGGGGGCAGCCCGGCGTCAGCGGTCGCTTTCAGCGCGGCGTCGAGCGCCGCCTCGTCCGGCACGAGCAGGCCGTTGACATAGTCGTCGATCTCCGTCCACAGCGCGTCGGTCTGAAGACGCTTCATCACAACAGCTTCCCGGGATTGAGGATGTTGTTGGGATCGAACGCGGCCTTGATCTTCCGCATCAGCTCGAGCTCGATCTTCTGCTTGGCGTGGGGCAGGAGGTCGCGCTTCGCCCGCCCGATGCCGTGCTCGGCGCTGATCGAGCCGCCGAGATCGAGCACGATCTCGTGCACGGCGGCGTTGAGCGCCTCCCAATTGGCCAGGAACACGGCGCGCTCCATGCCCGGCGGCTGACTGACATTGTAGTGAATGTTGCCGTCGCCGAGATGGCCGAATGGCACCGGGCGCGCGCCCGGGATCATCAGCTCGACCAGCCGATTGGCGCGCGCGACAAACTCGGGCACGAGCGCCACCGGCACGGCGACGTCGTGCTTGATG
>JBFWTF010000039.1:0-15186 GCA_050247995.1 Methyloceanibacter sp.
CCCAAGATATTTCATGACCGCATCAAAGTCGTGCCGAACCCGGTGACCATTGATATCGAGGGCCGCGCCGACGTGGTCGCCCCGTCGAAGAACCGCAAACTCTTGCTGTCGGTTGGCAGGTTCGATTCGCAAAAGGACCATGCGACCCTGGTCGAGGCCTTCGCCCGTGTTGCCGGGAAGCACCCCGACTGGGACCTGAGAGTTGTCGGCGACGGTTCCCTCCGGGAACCGCTGGAGCAACAGATCGCCCGCCTCGGGCTTGAGAACCGCGTAAGCCTTCCCGGATCAAGGCGTGAAGTCGCATCGGAGTATCGTGACGCGCAGCTCTTCGTCCTTCCGTCGCGCTACGAGAGTTTCAGCCTGACCACCGCCGAGGCTCTTGCGCATGGCTTGCCGGTCGTTGCCTTTTCCGACTGCCCGGCGATCGGCCATCTGATCAAGTCCGGTGAGAACGGCGTGCTCGTGACGGCGGAGCGCTCCAGGGTCGAGCCGCTCGCCGATGCGCTGGATTGTCTCATGCGAGATCCGGAACTGAGGAAGCGCCTGGCGGCCGGCGCTCAGCCGCTGCCGGAATACAGCCTCGGCGGCGTGTTGAACCGCTGGGAGGAAATTTGCGCCGAGGTCGCCTCTTCGCGCCGCGCCCCGAACTGACAGCACACCTTCGCGCGATCGGGAGCGGTCGGGCATCAGCCAACGCCGTCGTCCGCCTGCCTCTTTCCGCGCATGCGGCTCTCGTGCAGAAGCCGGCGCGGGCCGGTACTCAGCAGATGCAGCGTGACCGTGCGCGGGTAGCGCACAAAAAGTCCGAACAGTTCCCGCGCGAATTGGCCGTAGCGGCGGCTGAAATGGCAGTAGCGGAGTTTCTGCCAACGCCGCGCGTAGTCGAAGCGGCCTATTTTCTCGAGATAGTCGCGATGCTTTGAAACCAGGCGCTGTTGCGCCTCGAGATTCCTCTCGGGCGATTTGTCGGGCGCTGCCGTCGCGTATTGCACGAAGAGGGCTTCGGCTGTCCCGACGAAATGCCCGCCCAGCAAAGCAAGCCTGACCGCAAAGTCGGCGTCCTCCACGCGGCGCAGCTCGGGATCGAAGCCGCCGACTGCTTCGATAGTCGAACGCCGCGTCAGCAGCGAGCAGGCCGGCGTGCCTGAGCCATAGAAATAGTCCGGTTGAAGACGGAAGGTCAGCAGGTAATCGGCAACGGCCGTGCCGTGGGGCACGGTCTTTCCGCGCGATCCGATCGCGGGCAGCGCGACGGTGTAACCATTGGGGTAGCGCCTTATGCCGGAGGCATAGCAGGCGACCAACCCGCTCCCAAACACGCTCTCATATGCTGTGAGCGTCTCGACCTGACGGGAGATGCGGCCGGGCAAGCTCTCGTCGTCGTCGTCGAAAAATGCGACGAACTCTCCTTGGGCTGCCGACACCACCGTGTTGCGCGCGGCGCCGGGACCTCCATTGCTGGTGCGCGCAATGAGTCTGGCTCGCTTCTCCTTGGCGATGGTGGCGAGGATGACCTCCCTAGAGCCGTCGGTCGAGCAATCGTCGACGATCACGATCTCGAGGTTCGGCCAGTCCTGGGCCAGCGCGCTTCTGATCGCGCGCGCGACGGTGTCGCGTGCGTTGAAGCACGTGATCCCAATGCTGACGAGCGGCGAAGGCACGTCACTTTTCCCCGCGCAGATGGAAACGGCTGAAGGCCCGGTTGCGCTCGAAATTCGGCAGGGCAAGCGCCAAGCGGCTCATGCTCAGGATCGGATGCAGGAGCATGACGGTCGCCATTTGCCGGGCGAAATCGAAAGACCTGCCTTCGAGCCAAGCCTGCTTTGCGTCGATCCAGCGCCTGGAGAATTCATAGCCGCCCGCGTCTTCGACAAAGCCGCGATGCTTGTCGAGCAGCACGACCGTGTTGCGATGCTCTTCGCCGAGAGATTTCTCCGGGGTCTTCGTCATCGTTTGCAGGACCAGCGGTTGCGCGATCCCGGGGAAATGCGCCCCGGCCAGCGCCAGCCGGATGTTGAGGTCGGTATCCGAGCTGCGCGCCAGCGCCGGATCGAAGCCGCCCACGCTTGCGTAGGTCGAGAGCCGCGCCATTTGCGAGCAGGTGGCGCAGGCGCCGTAGGCGTCCTTGAGCCGCTTTCCCAGCAAAATTCGTTCCGCGACAGCCGGCCCTGCGGGGGCAGGATGCCCCTCGCGCTCGCCCATTGTCGGCGCGATGCGCCGGCTGCCGTCGGGGTACAATTGGAGGCGCGCCGTGTGGCAGATGACCGGGGCGCCATGGGCGAAGTCTCGCTCGTAGGCGACGATGCGCCGCAACTGGGCCTCGACGCGCTCGGGCAGGCTCTCGTCGTCGTCGTCGAAGAACGCGACGAACTCGCCCTTGGCCTCGGCCAGGATCCGGTTTCGCGTAGCGGCGATCCCGCGATTCTTCTCCTGGCGGATCAACCTGATCTCCGGATGTTCGCGGCATAACTTGGTCAAAATCGCCATCGTGGCGTCCTCGGAACAATCGTCCACGATGAGGATCTCGGCCGGACGCCACGTCTGCTCGAGCGCAGAGCGCACCGCTCGCTCGATGGTCGCTGCCGCGTTGAAGGCGGTGATACCGATGGTGATCAGCTCGGCCATTTACAGCTCGCGTGCGGTCGTCCGGATGAGGCTTGCCCAGCGGTCGAATTGCGCTTCGGGCGCGTAGCCTGCCATGCGCGCGACGGCATTCGCACCCCGCCGCGCTCGCTCCGGTCCGTCCGCCATCGCTTGATCGAGGACCGTTGCCAGACTGGTCGCGTCGTCCGCGCCATCGGCAAGCCATCCGGTCTCGCCGTCGGCGATGAGCTGAGCGACGCCTGGCGCGCCGCGAAAGCCCACGGCCGGCAGCCCATGCGAAAGAGCCTCGGCCAGGGAATTCGAGAAACCCTCCCAGCGCGAGGGAATGACGAAGAGGTGAGACGCGGCGTAGGTCTGAGAGATATCCGCACTCGAAGTCTCCATCCGCACGCGTTGGGCGATGCCTCGGTCCATGGCAAGGCGCCGAAGCGCATCCTTCTCCGGCCCGTCGCCGACGATGAGAAGGTCCCAGCCGGGATGCTTGCCCTCGATCCGCGCGAAAGCTTCGATGAGGGTATGCAATCGCTTCTGGATGCGATCGAGCCGGCTCACCGCAAGCAGCGTAAACCGGCCGCTCGGCCCGGGCTTGTCGGGACGCGCCCGGCAAGACGCTTTCGCCACGGGATTGGGGATGGTCTCGATCCGGCCGCGCAGCGTCGCGGGATAGCCTTGGACAAATTCGGGGAACTGAACCGCGATGCGGTCAACCAGATGCAGCGCGGAGAAGTTGAGCCAGCGTTTGCCGCCATGCCGTATGTCGTACATCTCGGGGGCGTTGCGCTCGGCCGCGATCACCTTGGTTCCCGCCAGCTTGGCCGCGCCGAGGACGGTTCGGTCCCCGCTCATGACAAAACCCACGAGCACGTCGACGCCATGCTCGCGCAGCAAGTTGTAGAGAGCACGGCTGCGCTGGATTTTTCCCGCCACGCCCGGACGGAAGCCGAGACAATGCAGCTTGACCTCGGGCGACACATCGTAAAACGGTTCTGCGCCGGGCTGATCCCAACTGACTAGATGAACCACAAAGCCCCGTGTTACAAGGGCGTTGGCCAACAGGCAAACCATGCGCTCGGCGCCGCCCATGGTGGCCAAGCGATAAAAGTACAGTGCAACTGCGGCCTTCGTGCCGGACATATTCGTCTCCGTCGACCGGGGCTTCCCGCCAGCAATATGCGAAGGGTCTGACGTGTTCATGAGGGGACCGAGCCGGGTGGCGACTGGCGGACTATAGACTATGCGCGCGTGGCCGGTCAGATATCGCAGATTTTCGCGAGGACCTCGGGTTGCGCGCCGCAGACTAGTCGCCCGTCCTTAAGCGGAAGGCCCGGATGCCCTCGCCATGATTTTTTCCGCCGACGAATTCCTGCAACGCGGCAAGCACGCTTACGATTTGTGCATCGTCGGCAGCGGTCCCTGCGGCGTTTCGCTTGGGCTCGAACTCCTCTACAGCGGTCTCACGGTCTGCACGCTGGCCGGCGGCGAGGCCGAGGAAACCGATTTCTTCCGTGAGCTGAAGTCCGTGGAGACGCCGGAGCTCGAAATCCGCGACGACTCCCGGGTTCGCGCCTTCGGCGGAACGTCGAAGACATGGTCCGGCATTCTCGCGCTGCTCGATCCGGCCGACCTGGAAGAACGGAGCGCGCTCGGCCTGCCGGGGTGGCCGCAAGGCACCGATTGGAACGCAACCATCGCCGGCAGCGGCTATCGCTACGACCTGCCCGACTTGGCGCTGTTCGAGGCCGCGAGCCTTGCCGCCGAGCACGGGCTCAACTGGCAAACGCTGAGCAACAAGATCTTTCTCGTGCAAGAGCCGCCGATGAATTTCGGCAAGAAGTTCCGCTACGCTTACCGCGCGCCCAATTTCGATCTCGTCCTCGGCGCCGCCGCCACCAGGCTGCTCAGTCGCGTCGAGAACGGCGCGCAAATCGTTGACGCGGTCGAGATCAAGTCCGCCTCGGGCCGGAGCGGAACGCTCGCGGCGAAGGCGTTCGTTCTTGCCGCCGGCTGCATCGAGAATGTTCGTCTGTTGCTGAACTCTCCCGACCAGACGGGGATCGCGCTGGGCAACCGTCACGACCAGCTCGGCCGGGGATTCATGAACCACCCCAAGGGCTACATTGGCGAAGTGCGGTTCAATCGGCCGCTGCCCGCGCGCCACCCCTTCTTCCGGACCCGCAGGCAGCATTTCAGGCTGTATCTCGGCATGCGCTTGCCGGACGCCGCGCAACGCAGCGAGGGACTTTTGAACCCCTGTTTGCGGCTCGAGCCGCTCGACCCGTTGCTCGACCCCGCCACCAGTCCAGGCGCGAAGGCGCTGCGAAACCTCAGAGCGGCGCTCGGATCCGCCTCCAGGCTGCAAGTCCGGACGGCGCTGTCGCGCCTGGCCTCGGTCGTCACCGACGGAAGCGGGCTGGCGCATCTGCCCAAGGTTCTTGTCCGCAAGCTGGCCGGTCCCGCCGAGACGGTCGGCCGCGCGCGGGTCCGCTGCTTCTTGGACATGGAGCGCTCGCCGCAAAATCGCATCACCCTGTCGCAACGCGCCGATCCGTCCGGGACGAAAATCCCGGTCGTCAGCTTCAAGCTGTCGGAACTCGCGCAACGCTCGCTCGACGCTCTGGCGAGCCGCTTCGCGGCGGAGATCGCGAGGCTCGGCATCGGAACGTTCACTCCCTATCCGGCACCGTCGATGACCTTCGACGCAAGCCACCATCTCGGCGGCACGCCGATGGGAAGCGACCCGCAAAGCTCGGTGGTGACCCCGGAGCAGAGATTGCATGACGTTCGCAATCTCTATGCCACCGGCGGCTCGGCCTTTCCTTCCGGCGGCCACGCGAACCCGACCCTCGCCATGGTCGGCCTGTCGCTCGATCTTGCGCGCACGCTTCGATCCTCGCTGGCGCGGCCGCCGCGCCGGGAAAGCACCGGCCCCGGCCGCGCGCGGCACAACGTCATCGTCGTCGGGGCGGGAAGGCGCGTCGCCGAGGATGTCGTGCCCGCCATCGAGGCTTTGGCGCCTTCCGCCGCCATTCAGGGCATCTATGCGACGCGCCCCGGCGTCGTCTTCGGCAAGTCGCAAGCTTGGGACGTGAGGCCGCTGAAGGAACTCACCCACGACCGCGTCGCCTCGGCCAGTCTGATTTACGTGGCGGTGCCGCAGGGCGCGATCCGTGACGTCGCCGCGGCGCTTCAAGCCTTCGCCTGCGACCATATCCGATTGGTGCTCGACACGCCGGTGCCGCCCCTCGCGGTTCTCGGCGGCGCCTTCTATTCGAGGTTCGCGAGCGTCCATGTCGCCGAGGATTCGGTCACGCTGCCATGGCTCCCCGCACTGCACGCCTTCGCCGGCGGGCGGGGGAAGGTCGCCGAGATCGACTTCCTCAAATCGGCTTACCGGTATCACGCCATCGCCTTGGCCAAGGCGATTTGTGAGGAGAGCTTGGCCTCGGGAAGCGTCCGTCTCGCCTATCGGCTCGGCGCGAAAAGCCGGTTGAGGCTTGGCTGCGGCGCGCGCGTTCTCCTGGTCGCCGAACGCGACTACGGCACCGGGCGTCTCGATATCGGCCTCGCCGACGGCAGCGTCGTTTCGTCTCATCCCGGAAGCGGGGTCGCCATCGAATGCGTCTGCAAGGACGAGCTCTGCACCGCGTTCAAAGTCGGCGACAAGGCGAGCGAACTTTCTCCGGTCGAAAGTCGGCTCATCGGACGGTTCACCCGCGACGACAACATCGTCACGCGGATGCTCGATCTGAAGCGGGCCGGCCTCTACCGGCTGCTTGGCGGCATCCTCGACGATCGGCTGACTTACCCCTTGGCGGAAGGTCTCGAGGACGCCGAGGTCGATCGGGCGCTGGCGACCCGGTTGTTCTACGCGAGCGCGGCTTCGCGGACCGACGCCGTCCCGACGCAGGCCGCAGACAAGCCTGCTTCGTCCCGCTAAGCGACCGCCTGCTGCCGGCCGCGCGTCGCCGCCGATGCGACCGAGCGGCGCCACTCCTCGAACATGAGCACGTTCCAGAGGAAGTTCTGCCAGTTGCGCGTGCCGGCCTGGTGCTCGGCCCATTTCCGGGCGACCGGCGCGGGATCGAGCAGACCCTCCCGGTCGAGCGCCTGCGGGCTCAAGAGATCGCCCGCCCATTCCTTGAGCGGACCCCGCAGCCATTCGTCGATCGGCACGGCGAAGCCCATCTTCGGGCGGTCCAACAGCTGGCGCGGCACATGCTTGTAGGCGATTTGCCGCAGGATCCATTTGCCCGTCCCGCCCCGCACCTTGAGCCTGAGCGGCAGCCGCCACGCGAGCTCGACCAGCCGGTGATCGAGGAACGGCACGCGCACTTCGAGCGAGACCGCCATGCTGGCGCGATCGACCTTGGTCAAGATGTCGTCGGGCAGATAGCCCTTCGCGTCGCGATACTGCATCCAGGCGATGTCGTCGGCGAACGCATCCGGCTGACCGGCAATTTCGCGCTTGGCCTCCAGCGCCTCCGCCCCGAGCACGAGCGCCTCGGCGCCGTCGCCTTGGGCGATGAGGCTCTCGTAGAAGCCGGCGCGATCCTTGGGCAGCACGGCGGCGAATTTGTGCATCTTTTCCCCGGCAAGCCGCGGGCGAATACTCTCCGGGAGCGCGCGGAAGAGCCGGTCCCAGGCGCCGGGCGGGACCGAATGGATCGCCGCGGCGAGACCCGACCGCATCGCCTGCGGCAAGCGGCGCGAGGCTTTCGCCAGCGCAAGGCCTTGGACATACCGGTTATAGCCCGCGAAGACCTCATCGCCGCCGTCGCCCGACAGCGCGACGGTCACATGGCGCCGCGTCATCTCCGACACGAGGTAAGTCGGGATCTCGGATGGGTCGGCGAAGGGCTCGTCGTAGATTTGCGGCAGCTTCGGGATGACCGCCCGCGCTTCGGCCGCCGTGACGTAGAGCTCGGTGTGCTCGGTGCCGAGATGCGCGGCGACGCGCTTGGCGTCGGCGGCCTCGTCATAACCTTTCTCGCGGAATCCGATCGAGAAGGTGCGGATGGGCCGCGCGCTGTTCGCCTGCATCAGCGCCGCGATGGTGGATGAATCGATGCCGCCAGACAGGAACATGCCGAGCGGCACGTCGGCGACCATGCGCCGCTTCACCGCATCGGCAAGGAGCGTCTCGACCGCGGCCTCGGCCTCTCCGTCAGGCACGTCGAGCGGATCGGCCTCGCCGCGCTTGGCGACCGCCTCGAGCGACCAATAGGTCGTGGTCCGAACCTCGCCGTCGGCGCCGCACGTAAGCAGAGTCCCCGGCGCGAGCTTGTGCACGCCGCGATAGATGCTCATGGGCGCCGGCACATAGCCGTAGCGCAAGTAGGCGGCGAGGGCTTCGCGGTCGATCTCGCCCTTCCAGCCGGGGAACGCCGCGAGCGCCTTGAGCTCGGAGGCGAAGGCGAGGCTACCGTCGATGCGGCCCCAATAGAGCGGCTTGATGCCGAGGCGATCGCGCCCAAGCGTGAGCGTGCGCGTCGAACGGTCGAAGGCGGCGAAGGCGAACATGCCGATGAGGCGCTCGACCGTCTCCTGCACCCCCCAGACGGCGAAGCCCTCGACCATGACTTCGGTGTCTGAGTGACCGCGGAAGACGCGCCCCTCTTGTTCCAGCGCGGCGCGCAGCTCGGGCGCGTTGAAGACCTCGCCGTTGTAGCTCAGCACGAAGCGGCCGCACGCCGAGACCATCGGCTGCGCCCCGGCGGCGGAAAGATCGATGATGGCGAGCCTCGTGTGCCCCAGCGCTATGCCGGCGTCGGGCTCGGCCCACACGCCGCGATCGTCGGGCCCGCGATGGGCAAGGCGAGCGGCCATGCGCGCGGCAATGGCGCCGATCTCATCGGGCCCGAAGCGCCGCTTATGGTTTATGAAGCCCGCGATCCCACACATGCCTTCGCCTTTACCCACGTCTTAGCACGCCCGGCAGCGCCGAGGCAGTAGACCGGATTCTATGGGCGAAACTGCGCTGGAGCGCCGCTAGCCTGCGACCCTTGGGGCTCGGCGATGGATCAGCCGCGGACGTTGCCCCAGGGACCGGCCGAGCCCTCCGGCCGCGCCGACTGGATCATCATCATCTCGCCGAGATTCTCCACCGTGAGCAGGCCGACCAGCCGGCCCTCGGCGTCGGTGACGCCGACCACGGGCCGGCCTCTCTGCATCAGCGAGCGGAGCGCCGTGTCGAGCTTGGCGCGCGCCGGCACGGTCGGAACGTCGGTCTGCATGACCTCGAGCACCGGCGTTTGCGGCCCCTTCTCCTTCAGCGCCTTGACCATGGCGTCGCGGGTCAGCACGCCGCGCAAGCGGCCCGCCCCATCGACAATGGGGAACTCCGTCTGCGTCGTGCGGATCAGAGCATCGGCGGCGTCGCTGACGGTCGCGTTGGTGGCGAGCGACTGAAACGCGGTGATCATGGCGTCGCCCACGAGCGTGCCTTGCGCCACCGCGCGCAACTGCGCCTGGGCCGCTTCGCCGGAAGCGGCGAGGAAGATGAAGGCGGCGATGATGATGAGCATCGGATTGTAGAAGATGCCGACGACGCCGAAGATGACGGCGAAGGCCTGACCGATCGAGGCGGCAAGCTCGGTCGCGCGCGCGTTCCCCATGCGCATGGCGAGCAGCGCGCGCAGCACGCGGCCTCCGTCCATGGGAAAGGCCGGGATCATGTTGAACAGGATGAGGATGATATTGGCGCCGGCCACCTTGGCCGCGAGCGACACGGTGGGGTCTTCGATCTTGGTGAGGCTTTCAGGGTCGAGCTGCGTCCCGAGCCAGAGCAGGAGAACCGCGGCGATGACCACGTTCACCGCAGGCCCGGCCAGCGCCACGATCAGCTCCTGGCTCGGCTTCTCCGGCATTTGCTCCATGCTGGCGATGCCGCCGAACGGCCACAGCGTCACGTCGCGCGTCTTCACGCCGTAGCGCCGGGCGGCGAAGACATGGCCGAGCTCGTGCAGCAGCACGCAAAGGAAGAGCAGCACGATGAAGATCGTGCCCTGCCACGCCGTTTCCATGCCGCCTTGACGGTAGTAGATGGCGCCAAGCCAGATGAGAAACAGGAGGAAGGTGACGTGGATCAGGATCGCCGTTCCACCGACCGATCCGACGCGAAGTGACCAGCGCATTGCGAGATGCCATCAGCAGGTTTCGTCTCAGATCATATAGGGATTGGCGCCCCGCGGCGAAATGCCTTGTGGCGGCAGGCGCGGGTCAAGCCTTCCTTAGCACTTCCGTCCGAGATTACCGCGCTCCCCGGGCGCTTGACGCCGGGGCCGGACGAGACTTGCGCGCGTTGGGAGGTGTAGCGATGGCTGGCTTGTTGTGGAGCGCCGAGGGTTTGGGGTGGGAGACGCCTGAGCCGCCTTACGGACCCTCATCCGCGCCGCTGAGCGGCGCCGAGCTTCCCTCCTTCCGTTATCCGCTCGGCAGCGTCAAGGCCGAGACCTTCGCCGGCGGCACGGCCAAGGAAGCGAACGTCACCGGCTTTCCCGTCTCCGACAAGCTTGCCGGCGTCTACATGACGCTCGAGCCGGGAGCCCTACGCGAGCTTCACTGGCACGCCAACGCCGCCGAATGGGCCTATGTCATCGCAGGGCGCTGCCGCGTCACCACCATCGACCCGGAGAACCAGGCCGAGATCGCCGATTTCGGCCCGGGCGACGTCTGGTATTTTCCACGCGGCCATGGTCACTCGATCCAAGGCATCGGCCCCGGCACCTGCACCTTCATCCTCGTGTTCGACAACGGCTACTTCTCGGAGTTCGGCACCTTCTCGATCTCGGACTGGCTCGGTCACACGCCGGCCGAGACTCTCGGCAAGAACTTCGAGCTTCCCGCTTCGACCTTCGCGAACTTCCCCAAGAAGGAAGTCTATATCGCCGAGGGTCCGGTACCGCCGCCGCTTCCCGAAGCGCCGGCGCCCGGCTCGCTCAACGCGCCGGCCCTCACCCATCGCTACCAGCTTCTCGCGCAAGCGCCCGATCTCTACGCCGGCGGCACCATGCGCATCGTCTCTGAGCGCGAGTTTCCCATCTCGACGACGATGACCGGCGCGCTCCTCACCATCAAGCCCGGCGGTTTGCGGGAGCTGCATTGGCATCCCAATGCCGCGGAATGGCAGTACTACCTCAAGGGCAATGCGCGCATGACCGTGTTCGGCAGCCACGGCCGCGCCCGCACCGACGACTTCGTCGCGGGCGATGTCGGCTATGTGCCGCAAGGCTTTGGCCATTACATCGAGAACACCGGAAGCGAAGACGTCGAGATGGTCATTGTCTTCAACAACGCCACTTACGAATCGATCTCGATCACGGCGTGGATGGCGGGCAATCCCGATCGTCTGCTCGCGACCAATTTCGGCGTGCCGGAAAGCGTCTTCGCCAAATTCCCCAAGGGCGCCGTGATCCTGCCCGAACAGGGCTAGGCCTTGTGACCCCCCTCTTATCCCCCCTTTCAGGGGGGAGGAAATTGAGCGCCGCGTGTCGCTCTCCCTCCCCCTGCAAGGGGGAGGGCCAGGGTGGGGGTCCGAACCTTGTTCGATCGGGGCAAAGAGCGCTTTAGCCGAGGCCTTCCAAAGCGTTTCGCGCATCCTCGGCGAGCTTCAGCGTCAGCGCGTGCGCAGGCATCGGCCCCGGCAGCTTGGCCGCCTGCCCCGACCATAGCGGCGAAAAATCGGTCCGCCCCATCGCCTCGGCCTTGGTTCGCAACGGCGCGATGGCAGGTCGCGCCACGGGAAAGTTCGGCGCTGCGGCGCTCATCGGTCCTTGCTCGCGCATGAACCGGTTGACGACGCCGCGGGCCGGACGCCCCGTCAGCACGTTGGTGATCGCGGTCTCGCGGCCGCTCTCAGCAAGCGCGGCTCTGTGCAGATTTGAAATCGTGGCCTCCGGGCACAGGAGATAGGCCGTGCCGATCTGGGCGGCGGAGGCGCCAAGCGCGAGCACGGCGGCAATCGCGCTGCCGTCGGCGATGCCGCCGGCGGCGATTACCGGCACCTTGACCGAAGCCGCGATCGCTCGCACCAGCGCGAAGGTTCCGACCTGCGTCGAGACGTCGGTTTCGAGGAACATGCCGCGATGGCCGCCGGCCTCGGCCCCTTGCGCGATGATCGCATCGGCGCCGCTTGCCGCGAGCGCCTCAGCCTCGCGCAGCGTCGTCGCCGAACTCACGATCTTGCAGCCTGCCGCCTTCACGCGCTGAAGGAGATGCGGCGCCGGCAGGCCGAAATGAAAGCTGACGATCTCGGGGCGGATCGCTTCGACCGCGGCGCAGTCGGCCTCGGCGAAGGGCGGGTGCGCGGCCTTGAGCGGGAGTGGCGGCGCTTCCACGCCGAGCTCCGCATAGTAAGGCGCAAGGCGCTCGAGCCAGGCGCGATCCTTGCCGGGGTCCGGAGCCGCCGCCTCGTGACAGAAGAAATTGAGGTGAAGCGGTTTTCGCGTGCGCGCTCTGAACGAAGCGGCCTCGGCCCGGATCTGATCCGGGTCGAGCGTGGCGCAAGGAAGCGAGCCAAGCCCGCCCGCTTCGGCCACGGCCACCGCAAGATCCAACCCGGCGAAATTCGCCATCGGCGCCGCGATGATCGGCAGCGCGATATGAAACAGATCGGTCAGCCGCCGGTCGGGCCACATGGCCGACGCTCAATCCCTCTTCTTGCCGCGCTTGCCGAGAAGGCGCAAGCGCAGCGCGTTCAGCTTGATGAAGCCTTGCGCGTCCTTCTGGTCGTAGGCGCCGGCGTCGTCCTCGAAGGTGACCATCTTGTCCGAATAGAGCGATTTTTCGCTCGACCTGCCGATGACGATGACATTGCCCTTGTAGAGCTTGAGCGTGACCTCGCCCTCGACATGCTCCTGGCTCTTGTCGACCAGCGCCTGCAACATCTCCCGCTCCGGCGCGAACCAGAAGCCGTAATAGACGAGCTCGGCGTAGCGCGGCATCAGACTGTCCTTGAGATGCATCGCCTCGCGATCGAGCGTGAGCGACTCGATCGCCCGGTGCGCCGCGTAGAGGATGGTGCCGCCGGGCGTCTCGTAGACGCCGCGCGATTTCATGCCGACGAAACGGTTCTCGACAAGATCGACCCGGCCGATGCCGTTGTCGCGGCCAAGCTCGTTGAGCCGGGTCAGCAGCGCCGCCGGCGACAATGCCTTGCCGTCGATCGAGACCGGATCGCCGCGCTTGAAGCCGATGGTGACGACGGTCGCCTTGTCGGGCGCATCTTCGGGGGCGATCGTGCGCTGATAGACGTAAGGCGGCGGCTCGGCGTTCGGGTCCTCGAGCACCTTCCCTTCCGACGATGAGTGCAGAAGATTGGCATCGACCGAGAACGGCGCTTCGCCCCGCTTGTCTTTGGCGACCGGGATCTGGTGCGCCTCGGCGAACGCGATCAGGTCGCTCCGCGATTTGAACTCCCACTCCCGCCACGGCGCGATCACCTTGATGTCGGGGTTGAGCGCGTAATAGGTGAGCTCGAAGCGCACCTGGTCGTTGCCCTTCCCCGTCGCGCCATGGGCGACGGCGTCGGCGCCGGTGAGCTTGGCGATCTCGATCTGCCGCTTGGCGATCAGGGGCCGCGCGATCGATGTGCCGAGCAGATAGACGCCCTCATAGAGCGCGTTGGCGCGGAACATGGGGAAGACGTAATCGCGCACGAAGGTCTCGCGGAGGTCTTCCACGAAGATCTCCTTGATGCCGAGCATCTCGGCCTTCTTGCGCGCGGGCGCGAGCTCTTCCCCCTGGCCGAGATCGGCCGTGAAGGTCACGACCTCGCAAGCAAAGGTCTCCTGGAGCCATTTGAGGATGATCGAAGTGTCGAGCCCGCCGGAATAGGCGAGGACGACTTTCTTGACGTCTTTGCGCTTGGTCATGGGGTTCTCGAGGCGACTTCGAGGCGCATTTACAGGGAATTGGCGGCGTGGAGCAAGGTGGAGCGGGGAACCTTTGCGCAAGCTTACGCGTTCGGTGGCAATGAAGCGTTAAGCCGGCGAAGGCGACCCCAAATGGGTCAAGCCGAGGCCTTGCGCGGAAGAGAAATCGCCCGGTCGAAAGCAGGGGTCGCCCGGGCAGCACAACGAGAGGATTGGAACAATGATCCCCCATAACGATGACTCCCCTTCGCACTATCCCGAGCGTAAAAACGGGAAATCGGCCGACAGCCTCATGGCCCGGCTCGCGCATCACAGAAGCCGCGAGGCTTGGCGAGAGACCGTCACCCGGCACATGCCTGAGAGCTGGCCCGCCGCGCGGCTGGCCCTTCAGGCGCGGATCGCCGCCCTCGACATCGCCGACGACGAGGCCGTTCTCGATCTGACCGAGGAAGCGGCTTAAGCCCGCGCGCCGGCAAGCAGCCAATAGACGAGGCCGCCGGCGAACCCCGCCGTGGCGAAGATCGTCATGGTGGGGCTGGCGAGGGTCGAGGAAAGCTCGGCCGTGTCCGGCGCCGCCAGGATCGGGATCGCCGCGAGCGCGAGCCCGCCGGCGAGCACGTAATACATCCACGAGCGGACGTGCATGATCTCGCCCGCGACCGCGGCGATCAGGGCCGGCAGCGCGGTAAGGGCGGGGCCGACCGTGCGCGCGAATAGGAGCAGCCCGAAGATCGGCGCCGCGTCCCGCACCACCGGATCGTTGGGGATTGCGGCGCGAAGCTCATCCCCTGCCCATAGGCCCCCGAGCGCGAACAGCACCGCGAGCGATGCGAGCGCGGCGATGGCGAAGGCGAACCCCACCCACACCATGCGGAAGATCGTGCGCGAAATCACTGTCGTCGCTCCCTGCTTGTCGCTCGCATCAACGCCGGAAAGCTTTATAACACCGCGATCACGGCTGTAGGGCTGACAATGGCAGAGATCGATTTCTGGTATGAGTTCGCCAGCACCTATTCCTATCCCGCCGCCATGCGCATCGAGCGGCTCGCAAGCGAAGCCAACGTCGCTCTGCGCTGGCGTCCGTTCCTGCTCGGGCCGATCTTCCGAGAGCAAGGTTGGAACGACTCGCCGTTCAACATCTTCGCGGCCAAGGGGCGCTATATGTGGCGCGACCTTGCGCGGGTCTGCCAGGCCGAGGGTCTCGCGCTTGCCCTGCCCCCGGTGCGCTTCCCGCAGAACGGACTGAAAGCCGCGCGCCTTGCGCTTGCAGGCATGCGCGACGGCTGGACGCCGTCCTTCACCCGCGCCGTCTACGTGGCGAATTTCGCCGAGCAGAAGGACATCGCGGACGACGCGACGCTTCGCGCGATCCTCGCCGCGCTCGGCATTGACGCCGAAGCCGCCTTCGCCGCGGCGAACGCGCCCGAGAACAAGGATGCTCTCCGGCGTCAGACCGGGGAAGCGGCCGCGCGCGGCATCTTCGGCGCGCCGTCTTTCACCATCGGCGATGAACTGTTCTGGGGCAACGACCGGCTCGAGGCGGCGCTCGCCTTCGCGCAAGCCGGGGCTTAAAGCGGCGCTGTCAGCTTTTCGCTGGCGCGCCGCTGCCAGCCACGCCCCCCGGGCCAAACTCGGTTATTGCTAAAGCAGCGAAATCTAGCGTAAGTTGTACATCCATTCGTTGCGCGTGAAGAGCGATGCCGTCAGTTGC